>NZ_JAPVZT010000008.1:0-91337 GCF_041432495.1 Streptococcus sp. 27098_8_73 | reverse complement strand
AACATTTGACTTGTTGACAACGGCACTAGCTGCGTCGTAGCCTTTGAAGGTCCATGTACCGTCATTGACAGTATCTGTGTAGGTCGCTTGCGCTGGTTGTTGAGCCGAAACAGAGGCACCATTCACATATGTTGCACTGTCGCTTGGAGTCAATGCTGCGATGGCTGCTGGAAGAGCTTTATCTGCTGTCTCGCTCTCAAAGCGATAAGTAGCTTGGTACTTCTTAGCTTCAAAGGCCCATTTCCCTACAAACTCTACATCGGCCTTGTTGACAACGGCGCTAGCTGTGTCGTAGCCTTTGAAGGTCCAAGTGCCATCGTTCACTGGGTCTGTGTATGTAGTTTGAGATGGTTGCTGAGCGGAAACAGAGGCACCATTCACATATCTTGCACTGTCGCTTGGAGTCCAACCTGTGATTTCCGCTGGAAGAGCTTGACCTGATGTGGCGCTCTCGAAGCGGTAACTTGCTTGGTACTTGTTGGCTTCAAAGGCCCATTTTCCTACAAACTCAACATCGGCCTTGTTCACGACTGCATTGTCTGCGTCGTAACCCTTGAAGGTCCAGGTACCGTCATTGACAGTATCTGTGTAAGTGGTTTCCGCTGGTTGTTGAGCTGAAACAGAGGCACCATTCACATATCTTGCACTGTCACTTGGAGTCAATGCTGCGATCGCTGCTGGAAGCGCTTGACCTGATGTGGCGCTCTCGAAGCGGTAAGTAGCTTGATACTTGTTGGCTTCAAAGGCCCACTTACCTGTGAAAGTCAAATCAGCTTTTTTCACAATCTTACTTTTGGCATCATAACCAGCGAAAGTCCAGGTACCATCATTCACATCATCTTTGTAAGTCTTTGTTGTCGGCTCTTCTGGTACAACTTTTTGCGTGTTGTAATAGCTTGAGCTGTCTTTTGGTGCTTTCTTCTGGATAAATTCAGGCAAATCAACACCAGCCGTTTCGCTTTCAAAAGTATAGCTTACATGATGCGGTCTAGGCGTTACTTCCCAGATACCTGTGAATGTCACGCGCTTGCCATTATACGTCGCATTCTTCTGATCGTAACCTTTGAAGGTCCAGACATAGTCTTTTTCTTCTTCAACTACTGATTCTTTAGCAGGTTGTTTGGCTACAATGGTGTCACCAACCTTATAAGAAGCCTCATCATTTGGAAGCATTCCCAAAATACTTTGTGGCAATGGAACACGTGCGTCAGAAGATTTGAATACATATTCTGGATTTGGAGTAGGTACCCAGCTTCCAAGGAAAGTCTGTCTACCTTTTGCTACAACGATTTTTTCTTTATCGTATCCTGCAAATGTCCAAGTTACCTTGTTTGCTGTGTCAACATAAGTCGTTTCACTTGGTTGCTCAGCATCTACTTCTGTAAGGAACAGACCGCCCATCTTATAATCAATTGGGTTTTTCGGAGTCAACTTGGTGATATGATCTGGTAATACGAAATCAGGATTAGTTGATTGGAACTCATAGTCTATACCATTTGGCGTAAAGCTCCAAGATCCTGTGATGGTCTTCACTTTTGTACCTGTAATAGCTTTTCCGTATTTATCTGTATCAAAACCATGGAAAGTCCAAGTACCTGTCGGAACAGTTACTGTAGTTGTGTCCAGTTTGCTTGCATCTTTGTAATCATCAGCTCGAGCGACAAAATCAGTGCCAGCTGGAAGCATGTCGCGAATCTTATTTGGAAGAGGATAAGCAGGAGTCGAGTTAGTAAATTTATACTCTACCCTATAGATCGTATCAGACTGATCAGTCGGAACCAAAATCCATTTCCCTCTAAAGATAACGTCTCCTGCCCCGACTGTTTTCACACGTGGAGAAATAGTCGTATTATCATCTTCATAGTAGTCATCAAAGACCCAAGTTCCTCTGCCATCAGGATCCTCAAATCTTGTTTTAGACGGCATTTTAACGCGAGCTTTTTCACCCTTGACAAATTCTCTTTCGTAAGTGATTAGATTATACAAAGTTGATGGCGGATAGATCGTTTGACCAGAATCATCTTTTGAATCTGTATAGAAGTCATAATAAACACTACGCTTAGTCGGTTCAAAGGTCCAGTGGAGAGTGTAAGTAGAGTCCTCATCGTCAGTTGGCTTTTCCACTTCCTCAGGTTGCTTAAAAACCCATGTACCATCATTTTCTTCATCTGTGTATGTGTAAAAATCGCGAAGGACATTCTTGACATTATCAGAATACTCATCTGGAGATGTCGTGATAGGAGCAGGGATTTGTGCCTTCAAATCATCAGGAATAGTCTTCCCTGGAGTATCACTGACAAAATTAAAGGAAACAACCTTATCTCTGTGTGGTGTGAAGGACCAAGTACCTGTAAAGAGGACCTTATCTTTATTGACCACTTTGCTATCAGCGTCATAGCCTTCAAATTTCCAAGTTCCCTTGTTGGCAAAGTCCATGTAGGTCGTCTTAAGGGGAGCTACTGCATTTACAGTATCGCCATCATTATAGGTATTTGTATTACTTGGCGTTAGGGCTTTAACTTCCTCTGGTAGAGATAGGCTAGGATCCTTACTGATGAACTCATAGTTTTCTGAATACTTGTCTGCTACAAAAGTCCAAGTACCTGTGAACTTAAGGTTCCATCCTTTGTGATCCCACTCGCTTACTGGTTTTTCAGTAAAATCGTAGCCTGTAAAGGTCCAGGTACCCTTGTTAACTGCATCATAGTAGGACTCTTGAGTCGGTCTAACAGACTGAACCATCTCACCTTTCGGGTATTGCTTTCTCTTTGCATACTCCCATTCAGGCATATTTGTTGGCTTCAAATTATTAATTTCCGCTGGAAGAGGCTTATCTGAGCTATCGCTGACAAACTCGTAAGTCGGTTTCCGAGGAACCCCTTTAAATACAAACTCCAATGGTATTGTAACTTTTGGTATTTCCCCATATGTAGCCGCCCGCTCTAGTTCACGACTGAAGGTTAAATCTACTACATCTTCCTCAAAGGTCCAATTTCCTTCATTTTCCGCATCATAAAAGGGTTTGTAGAGATTTTGAGCTTCATCATAGCGGAGCAAAGCAGCTACCGTGTCCAGTATATCTTTAGGTAAATGCTCATCTCGTTTATCAAACTGATTGAGAGAAAGCTTGTAATCGTATAGCTTACTTTCTAGATCTTTTATCTCCTTAGGAAGAGGTAATTTATATTCGTCACGTGAGGTCTTAGGACTACTTGGTAACTTATAAAAATTCTCAAAATCGTGCTGGTTCATAGGTTTGTAGGATACAATGACATCCTCAAAGTATTTCCAAGTTCCTACAAACTCCACATCGCCATTGTTTGCCACTTTACTTGGAGCATCAAAACCAGTCAAAGCCCAATAGCCTTTTCGATTAGGAAATTCTTCTGAAGTATAAAAAACATATTCAAATTCTTTTGGTCTTACTACTTCACCCTCAGCAAATCTTCTTCTATCTTTTGGACTCCAATTTGCAACATAAGATGGCGGAGTTTTTCCAGGTGAGCCATTAACCGCTCTATAGGTAGCCTTATATGGTGTCGGCGTAAATTCCCACTTACCTGTGAAGAAAACATCATCTTTGTCAATCACCTGACTATCATGGTCATAGCCCTTAAAGGTCCATCTACCACTTCCATCATACTCTACATAAGTTGTTTCAGTTGGCTGGATGGCCTTTACTTTATCGCCCTTTTTGTAGATTTTTGTATCTTCTGGCTTCAAGTAGTTCAGAGCAAGCGGAGTTGTTTTTCCTGGTGTAGCACTTTCAAACTCATAAAGTACTGAGCGAGGAGTTTTATCCTGATCTGGGATGAACTTCGGATTTTTATCACGAAGACCAGAATTGACAAAGTTCACGAGATTGCGATAAACCTTATCAATTTCTTCTTGCTTTGTTGCAGTTTGAAGCACACCATCAGCAGCCGTCATTACGCCATTCAAGATTTCTAGACTATCGTCTGTCTTACTTGAAAAGTCCTTGCTGCGCAAGTTTTTGAGGTAGTTCTCTAAAGCGCTCTTGTTTAGACTTGCATTTGCTGAAGCAGGTTGAGCAGTGGCTGCAGCTGGCTGGCTTGTGCCTGTAGCTGGCTGAGCATTTTTAAAAGTAGTCGAATCTGTCGCTTGACTTGCCTCTGTCTCAGCAGGCGTAGCAGATTTCAATGAGGCTTGGTTATCCCCTTGCGTTTCTGTCTGTGCTGGCGCAGGAACTGTTGTTGTGATAGCCTCTTTACTTTCTACTTGCACGGGTGCAGAAGGCGTTACTGAGACAGTCTCTTGAGTTTCTGTTTTCGCTGGTTCAGAAGTTCCCACCGAGACTTGATTTTCTGACTTATTTTCTACTTGAGCTGTAGCCACAAGCTCATCCGCATGGGCTACTTGACCCGCTCCAATCGCTGCGGGTGCAAACAAAAATCCAATCGCAAGTGATACAGTAGCAACTGATAATTTGCGGATTGAATACTTTATCTTTCTATCCTGAAAAAACATCTTTTCCTCCTTTTTGCTTTTTCGATAACTATTATAGCATAAAGAAGAGGAATTGCATATATTTTGAATTATTATTTAAGGGTTTATGATTACTTATAGGATAGGAAATTTAACCTATATAACTATATGCATTGGCCTATTTTTTCAGCAAAAATTATCTCATCCAAACAAAAAAATTGAAAAAGATAGCTAGGCTACGCTTCTTCAATCTTCTTGATTTCTTTATCTAGACGCTAGCAATCAAATATTCTATTCATCCTCCGCCGCAAAACCATCTTTTTTGATGGCATACTGCTCTATGATGCCATTATGGCCAAAGAGAACTCCGTGGAGGACTCCGCCATAAACAGCTCCGCCATCCATGCCAATCTTGCCATCCTCAGTCATCCAAAGCTGATCAGTTCCCGGCGCTTCATGCAAGAGATAAAATGTCGGTGTATGGCCAAAGACAATCGTTTTGCCAGTCTGATTGCTGCCTTCATGAAATGGCGCGCGAATCCAAACCTTTTGATAATCACTGGTCTCTCGCCAGTCTTTCAGCTCCAAATCTAGGCCGGCATGGACAAAAATGTACTGCTCTGTCTCCAATAGGAAAGGCATCTGGCGAATAAAATCTACTAAATCTACCGCCTCCGTCTTGACACGTTCCGCGTCTGCCACTCCATCTACAGGAGCATTGAGAGGCCGGCCTAAAAGCGAATTAATCGTCGTATCTCCGCCATTGCGTTGGTAGTGGTCATAAGACTTTTCAGGATTGTCCAGCCAGGTCAGAAACATATACTCATGATTACCAGAAAGACAGATAGCTCCTTTCTGATCAACTAAATCCTTGACCCGCTCCAAAACTGCTCGGCTGTCCTCGCCACGATCGATCAAGTCGCCTAGAAAAACTAATTGGCTGCGACCATCCCAGTGCTGGAGCAGCTCATCTAGCATACTAGCCTTACCATGGACATCACCAATTGCAAAATATTCTGTCATATGCGCCCCTCCTAAAGGAGACCGAAACACTAGTGTCTCAGCCTCGCTTGTTTATTTCTTTAATAATTCTCTAGCCTGCGTCAAAGCAGCCTCCGTCACATCTTCACCAGCCAGCATCTTAGCAACTTCCTGAACACGCTCGTCAGCCGTCAGCAGGCGAACCGTCGAGACGGTCGAATTCTCATCCGAAATCTTCTCAATAAAGAACTGATAATCGGCAATCGCAATGACCTGCGGCAGATGGGAAATTGCCAAGACTTGACCGTTGGAGCCAATCTTGTAAATCTTCTGAGCGATGGCTTGAGCCACACGGCCAGAAACGCCCGTATCCACTTCGTCAAAAACAATGCTGGTCTTGCCTTCCTTACGAGAAAAAGCTGACTTGATAGCCAACATGAGACGGGAGAGTTCGCCGCCAGAGGCAACCTTCACCAAAGGTTTGAAATCCTCTCCCGGATTGGCTGAGATGTAAAACTCTACTTGCTCATTTCCTTCACGGTTGAACTTGCCCTTACTGAACTGTACTTTAAAGCGCGCCTTTTCCATGTAAAGTTCTTGCAACTCCTGCTTGATTTCCGCTTCCAGCTGGGCTGCTAGACCATGACGAGCCTGACTCAGCTCCTGGGCCAGCTCTACCAGCTCTCTCTCCAAGGTCTTCAGCTCTCGGTCCATATCCTCTGAGGACAAGTTGCTGCCAGTTAAAAGGCTGTATTCTTTGGAAATCTGAGCAAAGTATTCCAGCACATCATCTACTTGGCCGCCGTATTTACGGGTGATGCTGTTAATCAAGTCTAAGCGACTCTCCACTTGCAGCAGCCGATCTCCGTCAAAGTCCAGTCCATCCAAAATATCCTCTAGGCGCTTGCTGACATCTTCCAAGACATAATAAGTCTCTGACAAGCTACCAGACAGTTCCTTGTAGGCTGGATCGTAATCCTCGATAGACTCAAGGTCATTCATAGCTGAGCGGACATTGGTCAAACTGGAAAAGTCTTCATTATCCAGCATAGTATAGGCGTTGGTCAGCGTATCGGCAATTAGCTTGTGGTTGAGCAAACGATCTCGCTCCTGATGCAGGGCAGTATCTTCACCGCTTTTTAGGGCTGCACTTTCGATCTCCGCCATCTGGAACTCCAGCATCTCAATTCTGGCCTTATGCTCCTGCTGATTTTTCTGCAGAGTCAGGACTTGCTTACGCAGGCTTCGATAGCGGTCAAAGGTTTCCTGATAGCGGCCTTTGAGATGCAAAAAGTCTGCTGAGCCAAACTCATCTAGCATGGCAATATGAAGCTGGGGTCTCATCAGCTCTTCCTGATCATGCTGACCATGGATATCCACCAAGTGCTGGCCGACAGCCTTTAGAACAGATAAATTAACCATCTGGCCATTGATACGGCTGACACTGCGGCCGTTTTGCAGAATTTCCCGACGGATAATCAGCTCATCGGTCAGCTCCCAGCCCTGCTCCTCAAAAATCTCTCGCAAAGCTCGGCTATTTTCCAGCGAAAAAAGTCCCTCTATCTCAGCTTTGGGCGCTCCATGGCGAATCACATCCGTCGTCGCACGACTACCTAGCATCATGTTCATGGCGTCAATAATAATAGACTTGCCGGCTCCGGTTTCCCCGGTCAAAACCGTCATACCTTGCTCAAAATTAAGGGAAATCTCCTCAATAATGGCAAAATTTTTAATTGAAATTTCTAATAACATAGGCTTTCCTACCAATTATTGATTTCAGCCGTGACTTTTTGGGCTGCACTTTCACTCACTGCAACGATTAGGATACTGTCATTATCCGCAATGATGCTGAAAACTTCCTCAGCAAATTCTTTACTCAGATGGCGCTTGACTACCGCCGCACTCCCTGGCACCAGATTGAGATTGAGCATATTTCCTAGATTTTGACAGGCCAAAATATTATTTTCAGCCAGCTTCAGACTATTGGTAGCTGTTTTGGGAAGATCATAGATATAGGTATTATCTTTAAAAGGGATTTTTACAATCCCTAGCTCCTTGATATCTCGTGAAACCGTTGCCTGTGTCGCTGTAATACCAGACTCCCTGAGATGTTCTACAATTTCCTCTTGGGTGCCAATCTCAAACTCACTAACAAATCGTCTGATTTTCTCTAATCTATCCTTCTTCTTCATCTTTAAATTCCTTGTGGGCTGCCTCTACGACAGCAACTAAGTCTTGCTCCAGCTCATTTTTCGGCTGCTCGCTTTTCTCCAGAAAGGCTAAAAATTCAACATTTCCATGCCCGCCTTGAATCGGAGAAAAATCCAAACCTTTGACTGAAAAACCTGCTTCCAGCATAAAGGCTGTCACAGTTTCCAGCACCGCCAAATGAACTTTCTTGTCCTTGATAATCCCCTTCTTGCCAATCTGCTCGCGGCCAGCCTCGAACTGAGGCTTGATCAAGGCCACGACCTGACCTCCCTCCTCTAAAATCTGATAGAGGGCCGGCAAAATCAGGCTGAGCGAGATAAAGCTGACATCAATGCTGGCAAAGCTGGGCCGAAAGTCAAAATCAGCTGGCTCGGCATAGCGAAAATTGAACTGCTCCATGCTGACAACCCGTTCGTCTTGGCGAAGTTTCCATGCTAACTGGTTAGTCCCAACATCAACAGCATAGACCAGCTTAGCTCCATTCTGCAGCATGACATCGGTAAATCCTCCAGTTGAAGCTCCGATATCCAAGGCCACTCGGTCTGCCACCGAAAGGCCAAACACTTGCAAAGCCTTTTCTAATTTTAGGCCGCCACGACTGACATACTTGAGTTTTTCTCCCTTGAGCTTGAGCTCTGTCGCATCATCGATTTTTTCACCCGGCTTATCAAAGCGCTCTCCATTCGCAAGTGACACGACCAGACCAGCCATTACTCCACGCTTGGCCTGTTCTCGAGTCTCAAAGAGTCCTTGTCGATAAGCCAGTACATCCACTCTTTCCTTAGCCATCCAGTCTCAAACTTTCTATTATTTTTTGAATTTCTTTAGCTGAAAAATCACTTTCTTTTTCTAGTTGCCCCAGTAGACTTTTCGCTTGTTCCAGCGTTTCATCGAAAAAGTCACTGGCTCCATCTAAGCCTAGCAAGGCTGGATAAGTTGATTTCTCAGCCGCCAGATCCTTCTGCGGTGTCTTACCGATCTGCTCAAAACTAGCCGTCACATCTAAAATATCATCCCGCACCTGAAAAGCCAAACCCAAGAGCTCTCCCGCCTGACGAAGCTTCCCTAGAACTGATTGACCAGTCTGAGCAATGATCCCAGCCGCTACAAAAGGATAGGCCAAGAGCTTACCTGTCTTATTGGCATGGATGGTCTGGAGCTGATCCATGGTCAACTTGCGGCCTTCTCCCTGCATATCCAAAACCTGCCCAGCCACCATACCAAAGGAGCCAGCCGCCAGAGACAGCTCTGCTATCAGCTCCACCTTGACCTGACTAGGGAGCTCTGCCATTGCCACCAACCCATAAGGATCCAAAAAGAGAGAATCTCCAGCCAAAATGGCCATATCCTCCCCAAATTTCTTGTGGCTGGTCAGACGGCCTCGGCGGTAGTCATCATTATCCATAGCTGGCAAATCATCATGGATCAGGCTGCCAGTGTGAATCATCTCCAGAGCTGCTGCCACTTGAAAGTGGGCAGGAGTTAATTCCAGACAAAAACCCTCCAGCAACTCCAAAAGCAAGAGAGGACGAATCCGCTTACCACCAGCCTCGACAGAATAGAGAATGGTCTCAGTCAAATCCGCTGACACTTTCTTGCTCTGATAAAAATCTTGAATCGTCAGGCCAATTTGCCTGATTTTAAACTCTCTTGTCATTCCATATCCGTTTCTGTGCCATCCGCCTGCATGACCTTGACCAAGGTCTTTTCTGCCTGATCTAGCGTCTTTTGCAAATCTTTAGACAACTGCATGCCCTTCTGGAATTCAGCGATTGCTTCTTCCAAGGCAACATCTCCATTTTCCAGCTTCTGGACAATGGATTCCAAATCAGCTAAATTTTCTTCAAATTTCTTGTCTTTTGACATCTTTTACCTCAACTTGGACCTGACCATCCCGCATAAGAATCGTCAACTGGTCCTTCTCCTTGATATCCTGACTGGACTCGATTACTGTTTCATTTTTTTGAATAATAGCATAGCCCCGCGCCACAATGCGACTGGTATCCAGCATGAGTAGCGCATCAGACAGCCGCTTGGCTTCAGCCACCTTATGGTCATAGATAACCGCCATATTGCTACGCAACAAGCGCTCTTGCTGGTTCACCTGCTCCTGATAGCGCTGCACCTGACGCAGGGGTGACAAAGATTCCAAGCGATGCTGGAGAATCTTGACCTGCTGGACTTCTTCACTATAATATTCGCGAATTTTTTGCTTTAACCGTAGATTGAGCTGATCTAACTTTTGCAGATAGCCATCATAAAGCCGTTCTGGCTGACGAAAAATAACAGATGAAGCCAATTTATGCAAGCGTTCCCGCTGGTAAGCCAGACGATTGGAAGCTGCATTAGACAGACGATTTTGCTGCTGATTCAAATGCCCCAGAAGATCCAGCTTGGTGACTGGTGTCGCCAATTCAGCGGCTGCTGTGGGGGTTGCTGCTCGTCGATCTGCCACAAAGTCAGCCAGAGTCGTGTCCGTTTCATGGCCCACACTGGAAATAATCGGAATCTGGGACTCAAATATAGCTCGTACGACGATTTCTTCATTAAAAGCCCAAAGATCCTCGATGGATCCGCCACCTCGACCTATAATCAAGACATCCAAATCTTCTCGCTCATTGGCTCGACGGATATTAGCCGCTACCTCGGCGGTAGCTCCTTCGCCCTGAACCTTGGTTGGATAAAGTAGAATGTCCACACCGGGAAAACGGCGGCTGACTGTCGTGATAATATCTCGGATGACAGCTCCACTAGGACTGGTCACCACCCCAATTTTCTTAGGAAATTGAGGCAAGGCTTGTTTAAATTTATCTTGAAAAAGACCTTCTTCTCCCAGTTTTTTCTTGAGCTGCTCAAACTGAACAGCCAAGGCGCCAATGCCGTCTGGTTCAGCCTTTTCAATGACAATCGAATATGACCCACTTGGCTCATAGAGCTGGACACGGCCAATGACATTGACCTTCATGCCCTCTTCAAGTTCAAAACCAAGCTTTTTATAAACACCTGACCAAATAGTCGCCTGAATGACTGCCTTCTCATCCTTGAGGGAAAAATACTGGTGATTGGGGCGCTTACGAAAATTAGAGACCTGACCTGTCAGATAAACCCGTTCCAAATAAGGATCTCGGTCAAACTTCATCTTCAAATAACGGGTCAAAGTCGAAACCGATAAATAATCTGGCATGTCGCTCCCTTTCTATTTTCTAGTATTTGCGTAACCTTTATTATACCAAAAAATGGAAGAAGGCGGTGCTTCTAAGTTCCCAATTTTCAGGATAAAAATCACTAAGATTTTGTACTTTCCTTGATAATTTGATACATTTCTATGCGCAACTGTTGCGCAATGAACTCTAAGGTTAGTAAACTAGGAATCGAATCGCCTGCCTCAATACGAGCCAGCTGTCTGACTGTCAAACGAGTCTCATCCTCACACAGCAATTCCCTTGTCATTTTACGTTGTTCCCGCAGTTCTCGAATTTTTTTCCCAATTGCTACTTTTAGCTCTGACATGGCACTTTCCGCACTTATCCTTTTCTACTAGTTTTTATACTTTTAACTCTCATACTTTATTTTTATTATAGCACAAAAAAGTTTTCTATCGTATTAACTTTTTTCTATAAATTAAAAAAGTAATCATGTGAGAAAGTTGATGAATCTTATACTTTTCCTAACTAAGACAAGATTTCCTAATCCACAAAAAGAGGCTCGGATTTTTCCAAGCCTCCCAAGATTTATTGACTAAAATTTTTCATCCAAGTTGGAATTCGTTGACTCAGTTCTGTCGGTAATACCACATAAACCTCTTTGGCTAATTCATCCGCTATGGCTGAATGCAAGTAGGTCGCAGCTGTTACTCTTTCAAGAAGTGAAGCCTGCTGAAATTGACCTGCAAAGCCAGCAATCATACCTGCCAAGGTATCTCCCATACCACCAGTTGCTTGATAGGGACCACCAACCTGCAACTGATAAATATCCTTTTCTCCACTCTGAAAAACTCGCGTTCCATTCCTTTTCTGTACAACTAGAGTTCCCTTAGGAAATTGGTCAACAGCCTTTTGGCTAGATTTTTCGTCCTGCGACTCGATGGGCAAGCCAGACAAGCTTTCCCATTCTTTCTGGTGAGGGGTAAAAATTGTCTGGGACTTTGGAAAAGGCAGAGCTTGCTTGGCAAAAAGTGAGATAGCGCCCCCATCCATGATCAAGATTTGTTGCTTATTTACAAGCTGTAAAACCAGCTGTAGCACTGATTTCTCTAAAGAATTTTCAGCCAAACCCGGTCCGATTAAAATAACAGTAGCCTTGCGGATCTGCTCCATTAATCGCTCTCGCTCCTGCAAATCAAAGGCCATAGCCTCTGGCAGATGGGCATGGAGGGCAGGAATATTTTCCCGTTCAGTTGCAACAGTCACCAAACCAGCTCCGCTCCTTACTGCGGCCAAGGCAGCCATGATAATAGCTCCGCCATAGGGATAGGTCCCGCCAATCAAGAGCAGGCGACCATAGTCGCCTTTATGGCTGTCTGGCGATCGATTTATAATAACCTTTTTCAAAAGCCTGTCACTGACTAGTTTCATCTTTGATCCTCTATAATTATTTAAATGTTTTCAAAAACCAATATTAGCCGCTCGAGCATTTTAGCTAAAGAAACTCGACTACCATTTTCTATCTCTGATAAGCATATCTTTATTGAATTCTAGTTGCGTAAGAGAACAGTGTTGAGCCCAACAAAAAGCATTATCTTTTTTCACTTCAAAATCAAAAGCTAAAATGACTCTCCATCTCGCCAGTTACCGCCAATAAGTATTTCCTATACTTTGACAATTTTTTCCGAAATTTCCAATCTTTATTTCGACCCGAGCAATTTTTCTTCTCCCATATTTTACCATATTTTCGCTTGATACTTAAAATGAAGAAATAAATTCAGAGCAAGATTTCTGTGGGACTATTACATTGCTTACTACCACAGTACCTAAAAAAATGGAGACTTTCATCAAAGAAAACTATACCACGAAACTCTAGCCTCATCTAAAAAGGGCCCAGCGGATTTTTAAAAACATGCAGCTGCTAATGTAACTTTTTAGTTGTAATCAAAAACGACTATCGGCTCATCCAAATAAACAAATTTATCTTGAAAACAAAAAAGGTCCACTGGACCTTTTTAACCACCTAGATATGCTTTTCGGACTTCGTCAGAAGCGAGAAGCTCTTGACCTGTTCCAGATAGAACGATTTTTCCTGTTTCAAGAACATAACCACGGTCTGCGATAGACAATGCTTTATTGGCATTTTGCTCAATCAAAAGCACAGTTGTCCCCTGCTTTTGGATATCTTGAATGATATCAAAGATTTCTTGAATGAAGATTGGAGCCAGCCCCATTGATGGCTCGTCCAAGAGCAAGAGCTTAGGAGTAGACATGAGCGCTCGACCCATAGCCAACATCTGCTGCTCACCACCTGAAAGGGTTGCAGCATCTTGGTTTTTACGCTCTTCCAGGCGTGGGAAACGAGAGAAGACCTTTTTGAGATTGGCTTGATTTTCTTCACGATTTTTCTTAAGAAAAGCTCCCATTTCAAGGTTCTCCAAGACAGTCAAACCTGGGAAAATATGGCGCCCTTCTGGAACCTGTGAAAGCCCCGCAGCCACAATCTTTTGAGCAGGCACTTTTTGAATTTCATTACCTAAAAATTCAATCTTTCCAGCACTTGGGCGAACCAAGCCAGAGATCGTGCGGAGGATGGTCGTTTTACCAGCACCATTGGCACCGATAAGGGAAACAACCTCTCCTTCGTTGACTTCAAAGCTGACATCACGGACAGCCTGAATCATGCCATAGTGGACAGATAGATTTTCAACTTTGAGCATGGACATTAGGCTTCACCTCCTAGATAAGCTTCAATAACGCGCTTGTCATTCTTAATCTCATCTGGTGTGCCGTGGGCAATCAAGCGACCGTACTCTAGTACGTAGATACGCTCAGTTACTTCCATAACCAGACTCATATCATGCTCAATCAGCATGATGGTAATATTAAATTCATTTTTAATCCGACGGATCAGAGCAGTCAGCTCAGCTGTTTCCTGTGGATTCATCCCAGCAGCTGGCTCATCCAAGAAGAGAATCTTTGGCTCTGTGGCAAGCGCTCGGACAATCTCCAGACGACGCTGTTGACCATAAGCCAAATTTTTAGCTAAAGTTTCTGCTTCCTTATCCAAGTCAAAGATAGCCAGCAATTCCAGAGCTTTTGCTTTCAATTCCTCTTCATTTTTATAAAATGCTGGAAGACGGAAGAAAGAAGCCAACACATGAGGTTTATGATGATTACCGAAAGCAATCAGTACATTATCCAAAACAGTTAAATCTTTAAAAAGACGGATATTTTGGAAAGTCCGGCTGAGACCCAGTGTTGCAATCTTGTAAGGTGTTTTACCATTCAGCAAATGACCATCCAAAGTAACTGTTCCCTCACTCGGTTCATAAACACCCGTCAAAAGGTTGAAAAGAGTTGTCTTTCCAGCACCGTTAGGCCCGATAAGACCGACCAGTTCCCCTTCGTTCAATTCCAGAGTCACGTCACTAACAGCTGTTAGTCCTCCAAAATTTTTGGTTAATTTTTTCACATCAAGAAGTGCCATTATTCTTTGACCTCCTTATTCTTTTTAAAGAGCTTAGCCAAGCTAAATTCCCAAGTACCAAGCAAGCCGCCTGGACGGAAAATCATCACCAAGATTAGGGCAAGTGAATAAACAATCATCCGAACGCTTGAGATATCTTGTAAAAGCATATTGAGGATACCCAATACCACTGCCGCAACGATTGCTCCAGTCATTGATCCAAGACCGCCAAAAACGACGATAATCAAGACATTGATTGTATTAATAAAGGAATAGTCTTTTGGTACAACAGAGCCAACAAATCCAGCCTGCAAAGAACCTGCAATAGAAGCTGTAATAGCCCCAAAAACGAAAGCAATGACTTTAATTTTTGTTGTATTGACACCGACAGACTCTGCCGCAATCTCGTCCTCGCGAACAGACAAGGTGCTACGTCCGATAGGACTGCGGAGGAAGTTAAGAGTCAAAATAGTTGTAATTACGACAAAGACATAAACCAATTGCCAAGAGGTAAAGTTAGGAATGGATAGGATACCTGCCGCACCATTAGTCAGATCGCTTCCATTGACAATCAGAATCCGTATAATTTCAGAAACACCCAGCGTCGCAATTGCCAAATAGTCTCCCTTTAAGCGCAGGGTCGGAATACCAACAAGCAGAGCTACTGCACCTGCAAGCACAGCGCCAACTAACATAGCAATAAAGAAAGTGCCATAGTTTGGAGATTTAGAGCCCATGATAGCTACTGCATAGGCACCAATGGCCATAAAGCCAGCATGCCCAAGCGAGAATTGTCCAGAAAAACCAACGATAAGATTGAGGCCAACAGCCAAGATAATATTAATCCCAATCTGCTCAAAGATTTGCAGATAGAAAGGATTGAGAATACCTGTGCTAGCAAGCACTGTCATCAATAGATAGCCAAAGAGGATCAGAGCAAGCCATAACGCATTTACTTTTAAATTATTTTTCATACATTACACCTTCTCTTTCACGTTTTTACCTAGAATACCAGCTGGACGAACCAATAGAATGATAATTAAGATCGCATACACAATTGCATCACGGAAATCTGACAATCCAACTGCTGTTGCAAAAGTTTCCAAGAGACCGATTACAAAACCACCCAAAGCTGCCCCTGGGATGATACCAATTCCTCCCAAAACTGCCGCAACGAAGGACTTGATACCTGGTGTCATTCCCATCAGTGGCTCAAGCGAGTTGTAGTAAAGGGCAATCAGAACCCCTGCTGCTCCTGCCAAGGCTGAACCCAAGGCAAAAGTAAAGCTGATCGTACGATTGACATTAATCCCCATCAGCTGGGCAGCATCGCTATCCACGGAAACAGCCCGCATGGCTTTACCCATTTTCGTCTTTTGCACAATAAACTGCAAACCAACCATGAGTAAAATAGAAATTCCCAAAATCATCAGTTGAATATTGGAAATCGAAATTGGCCCAAGCGTATAACGCACTGTTTTAATCACTTGAGGGAAGGAGCGAGTATTGGCACCTACAAAGAAGACCATCCCGTACTCCAAGAGGAAAGAAACCCCAATTGCTGTGATCAAGGCTGCAATCCGTGTTGAATTGCGCAAAGGACGATAGGCTAAGAACTCAATCACTACACCAAGGATCGCTGTTCCAACCATAGATAAAATAAGGGCTACAAAGAAGTTTAGGTGAAGGGTGTTAATCAGGTAATATCCCATAAAAGCACCAATCATATAAATGTCTCCATGCGCGAAATTAATCAGTTTGATAATTCCATAAACCATGGTATAACCCAAGGCCAGAAGCGCATAAACACTCCCCAAAATCAATCCATTAGCCAATTGCTGAAGAAATTGTTCGAGCATTCCACACCACTCTTTCTAATATAAAATAAGAGCAGAAACAACAATCTCAGACGAAGCCTTGTCTTGTCGTCTCTACTCAAACATCATAAGCAAGTAAGAAACAAGTCAAAGACTGGGTTTGTCCCCAGCCTCAGACCCTTTATTCAGGTTTAACTGTTTCAACAGTTTCTACTTTACCATCTTTCAAACCAATCATCAAGGCTGTCTTCACAGGATTGTGATCTTTATCGATGGTAATAGATCCAGTAACTCCTTCAAAGTCTTTTAACTTAGCAAGGTTATCTTTAATATCTACAGATGTTTTTGCACCCTTAGATGCTTCTGCTGCCATATAAACTGCGTCATATGAAAGGGCTGCAAACATTGAAGGTTCTTCGTTATATTTAGCTTTGTAAGCTGCAACGAATTTCTTCGCTTTATCTGTCATGTCACCTGAAGTTGAGAAACCAGATACATAATAAACATTAGTTGCTGCTGCTGGAGTTGCTTGCTCAACGAATTTGGCATCGCTAAATCCATCAGGTCCAACGATTGTTTGGTTAATTCCCAAACCACGCGCTTGGTTAACCAACTTACCAGCTTCTGTGTAATAACCTGGCACAATCAGTGCATCAAAGTCTTTACCTTTGATTTTTGTCAAAGCTGCTTGGAAGTCTGAGTCACCAGAAGCGAAAGTTTCTGTCGCAACGATTTCACCCTTGTATTCTTTCTTGAAAGCTTCTGCCATTCCTTTTGCATAATCGCTTGAATTATCATAGTAAAGAACGACTTTTTTAGCTTTCAAAGTATCAGTTACATATTTAGAAATGATTTTACCTTGGTAACCATCAGTAAAGGTTGCACGGTACAAATAATCTTGTTTATTTGTCAAATCATCTTGTGTTGCACTTGGTGTTACCAAAGGAACTCCTGCTTTACCAGCATTTGCAATTGCGGCAGCGACGGCACCTGAAGTTGCAGGACCAATGATTGTGTTAACTTTGTCTTGAGTTACCAAGCTTGTAGAAATAGTTGCAGCTTCTGCAGTTTCTGATTTATTGTCTTTATCAGTTACTTCGATTTTCTTGCCATCTACACCACCAGCTGCGTTGATTTCATCAACAGCAAGTTGAGCACCGTGTTGTTCTGCAGTACCGTAAGCCGCTACAGCGCCAGTTTCTTCAAAGTTGAAACCGAATTTAAGTGTTTTACCGATTTCTGTTCCAGTAGCAGATGAGTTGTTTGTAGAAACTTCCCCACAGGCTGCTAGAAGCGCAGCACTAGCAAAAGCTACAAGCGAAAGTGCAAATTTTTTCTTCATGAATAATCTCCTCTATTTTGTTTTTTGCTATGTTTGCAAATGATATAGTAAGAATATACCGAATTATCTGACAATTGTCAACCCAAAGAAGCCATTTTTTTAAATAATAGCGTTTTCTTGGTTTCTAAATAAACTTCCAACAAAATTCGTATCCAGATTTTGGATCTCGCAAGTCTGGATTTTTTTGATATAGGACTCTTTTGACAGGCTCTCCTTCAGAGAATCCGCCTGATCTTTTGCCACATAAAGCTGCAAATAACGGTGTTTCTTAGAATGATAAATAATATCTCCAACATGAGCCAGCTTCTTTGCATCGCGATTATAGTATAGATGAATGATGAAACCCATTCGTTCCTCTTTTTTAAACATGACAATCCTCTCTGGTCATTTGTACTCTATTGATTATATCAAAAAAAGCCCACAAATGGGGCATTTTTTCCTAGTTATAAATGAAAACTAGCTAAGATTATTATTAGCCATGATTTCATCGATGAAACCATATTCCAAGGTTTCTTGAGCACTCATCCAGTAATCACGTTCGGCATCTGCGTGAATTTGCTCAACCGATTTACCAGAATTATCAGCAAGAATTTGCTCCAAGGTCTTACGAGTCTTGAGCAAATGCTCTGCTGCAATGGCCATATCTGTTTGCTGAGTACCGCCACCAGTACCACCCATTGGCTGGTGGATCATATACTCTGCGTTTGGAAGCATGAATCGTTTGCCCTTAGCACCGCTAGAAGCAATGATAGTTCCCATGCTAGCTGCCATTCCCATGACAATCGTCTGCACATCAGACTTAATGAAGTTCATAGTATCTACAATCGCCAATCCCGCTGACACAGAGCCACCCGGAGTATTAACATAAAGATAGATGTCCTTGGTGCTGTCTTGTGCATCTAGGAAAAGCAATTGCGCAATAACAGAATTAGCCATATTGTCCTCAACAGGACCTGTCAGCATGATAATACGGTCTTTTAAAAGGCGTGAGTAAATGTCATAAGAACGCTCACCACGGCTGGTTTGTTCAATAACTACAGGAATCATGAATATTTTCTCCTTCATTCGATCTATTCATTATTATATCTTTTTGGTCAAAAAAGGTCAAATATTTGCTTTCTCTGTCGGATGACAGAAAGCAGCGCTGAGATTATCTTTGGTTTAGAAAGCACAAATCCACCGGTTTGGCAGAACTTTCCTTTTTGTAACTTCTAGCTATTATTTTGTACCAAAGAGGCGGTCACCAGCATCTCCGAGACCTGGAACGATGTAGCCGTGCTCATTAAGATGATCATCAAGGGCAGCAGTGAAAATATCTACATCAGGATGAGCATCCTGCAAGGCTTTAACACCTTCTGGAGCAGACACTAAGCAGACAAAGGTGATGTTGCTTGCGCCACGTTTCTTCAGAGAATCTACAGCCAAAATAGCAGATCCACCCGTAGCCAACATTGGATCGACAACAAAGATTTGACGTTGGTCAATGTCTTCTGGCAATTTTACCAAATATTCAACTGGCTTCAAGGTTTCTTCGTCACGGTACATTCCAATGTGGCCGACTTTAGCAGCAGGAACCAAGCTCAGGAGACCATCTACCATACCGATACCAGCCCGCAAGATTGGGACAATCGCCAATTTTTTCCCTGCAATCTGCTTTTGAACTGTTTTCGTAATTGGTGTTTCAATTTCTACATCTTCAAGTGGTAAATCGCGCAAAACTTCGTATCCCATCAGCATTGCGATTTCATCTACCAATTCACGAAAAGCTTTAGTAGAGGTATCTGTACGACGCAAGATAGACAATTTATGCTGAATTAGTGGATGAGCAATAACTTCAAGTTTTCCCATGATTGGATTTCCTTCTTTCATTTTATTCTTCTTATTATATCAAAAAAGAAGAAAAAAGGCTTGCAACAAGCAAACCTTTTCATCTATTTTGATTACTTTTTGATAGAAGAGTTTGATTTCAATTTAGGCTTTATTGATAGACTATTACACCAAACCTTCTAGGAGACCTCTCATAAAGTTCTCAGAGTTAAACTCGCCGATATCGTCAATTTTCTCGCCAAAACCAATCAGCTTCACTGGAATATCCAGTTCCTGACGAATGGCAAGCACAACACCACCGCGCGCAGTTCCGTCAATCTTAGTCAGGACAATACCTGTCACAGGCGTAATTTTTGAAAATTCTTTGGCCTGAACCAGCGCATTTTGACCAGTGGAAGCATCCAAAGCTAGGAAGGTTTCGTGCGGCGCTGCTGGATCCACCCGCTTGATAATGCGACCGATTTTTTCCAGCTCTGCCATGAGATTGTCCTTATTTTGCAAGCGACCTGCTGTATCAATCATGAGAATATCGACATTTTCAGCCTTGGCCCTTTCTAAACCGTCAAACACGACACTGGCTGGATCGCTCTTTTCTGGACCAGTCACAACAGGCACATCGACTCGGCGACCCCACTCAGCCAGCTGGGCAACTGCTCCAGCTCGGAAGGTATCTGCTGCCACCAGCATCACTTTTTTACCTTCTTGCTTGTATTTATAGGCCAATTTACCGATTGAGGTCGTCTTGCCTACGCCATTTACTCCGACAAAGAGCATGACAGTCAAACCGTTTTGGAAATTGATTTTTTCATTAAAGCGGCCATCTTTCTCATAGATATCGACCAATTTTTCAATGATTAGTTGGCGCAAGGCTTCTGGTTTCTTAGCATTTTCCAGGCGTGCTTCATAGCGCAAGTCCTCAGTTAGATTGGAAGCTACCTGCACACCGACATCACTGGTAATCAGCAATTCTTCCAAGTCTTCAAAGAAATCTTCGTCAACTGAGCGGAAATTAGCAAAGAAGGCATTGAGACGAGCACCAAAGCCAGTCCGCGTCTTTTTTAGACTGCGGTCATACTTGTCTTGAACACTCTCTTCTTGGTATTCAGTAGAACTCTCAGATGTTTCTGCGGGAGTCAGTTCTTCCTCTGCCTCTTCTCCATACTCGGTCGAGTCTACTTTTGAAGAAGTGCTTGCTTCCTGCTCACTAGATACTTCTTGCTCTGATTCGTAGTTAATTTGCTCTCTCGCTGCAGCCAAACGTTCCTGTAATTCTTGGTAATAATCTCTGCTTTCAGTCGCCGCTTCTGATTCGCTACTACTTTCCAACGCTTGATTTGCTGAAGTTTCAGACTGCTCTTCTGCCTCAGCCAAAACTTGTTCAGGACTTTCCTCGTCTTCAAGCACTGGTTCAGATAAGTCAGCTTGTTGAGTAGTTGGGGCAAATTCCTGCTCAGAAATTGCTGAATCTGTAGACTCTATCTTCTCTTCTAACACAAACTCTACTTCCTGAGTTTCCGCTGTTTCTTCATTGGAAGCAGCAAGAGGCTGGGATTCTGCCTCAAATGGGACTTCAGTCTCTGTAGTCTGATAACTCTCCTCTGCCTGCTCCTCTAACTGGGGCTTTTCTTCAAGTTCCTCTTTTTTACGTCCAAAAAGACGGTCAAATAATCCCATTCTTTAGTTCTCCTTCAATACATATTTCCGAATGGCCCAAGCAACTGCATCTTCATCATTGGTCATCGGAGTGACAACTTCTGCGACTTCCTTGACTTCTGGCACAGCATTTTGCATGGCAACTCCTAGCCCAGCCCAAGCAATCATTGACAGATCATTGGCTTCGTCACCGCAGGCCATAACTTGGCTTTTATCAATTCCCAAGTGGGCAATCAGTTTCTCCAAACCAGTCGCCTTGTGGACATTTTTCGGTGACCATTCCAGCAGCATTTCCCGTGATTTGAAAATCTCATACTGGTCAAACAGTTCGGGCGCAATATGAGGAATGGCTGCATCCAGCGGTTCCTGAGCAAAGGCTGTGACGCACTTATTGTAGGTAATTTGGCTAGAAAGGTCTTCAAAAGCAATGGATTCAAAGTTCAGAGCTGGATTAAACTCCGCATAGAGCGATACTTGGTCTGATTGAATCTGATAAACCAAGCCCCCATCAATCGCATCCAGAGGCAGACCCAATTTCTCAGTCTCTTCATAAATTCTAGCTACATCATCGTAGGCAAAAACTGTTTTATCCAAAATTTCGCCTGTATTGCGCTGAACTAGACCACCATTAAAGGTAATGGTGTATTCATCTGCCTGACCATCAGTGCCCAGCTCATGCAGGAAAAATTCCATAGCCTTAAGCGGACGCCCTGTGGTCAATACAACTTTGACACCTTGCTGCTGAGCCGCTTTGAGCGCTGCCAGATTCCCTTGAGAAATCTTTTTATCCGTAGTCAAAAGCGTCCCGTCCAAGTCCAAAGCGATCAATTTAATATCAGCCATTATAAGCCCTCCATGTAGGTCATAACAGATTGGGCCGCATGGTGGCCAATCACTTCTTTCGCAACTGCCAAAATTTCCGGCCGTGCATTTTCTGGTGCAATCGGGTGCCCCACCACCTGCATCATATGCAGGTCATTGAGGTTATCGCCAAAAGCCATGACCTGGTCCATTTCTAGGCCTAGCTTCTTAGCTAGCTCGACAAGAGCCACGCCTTTATCCACATAGTCCAGCACGATATCAATCGACTTATAGCCTGTTGTCATCGCCTTGACACCTGCGACATTTTCATTGACCCAGGCTTCGCCGTCGGCCACTGTTTCTTCGCTGAAATTGGTCGTGAATTTAAAAATCTCGTCTGTAATCTCACTAAAATCAGCAACTTTTTGGATATTTTCATTATAATTAGCGCTGAAAGAGAGATAAGTCGGATCTACTGTCTCTAGCACATAACAGCCTTTTTTCCCTGTCAGAAGCAACTCATTGATATTGACAAAAGGCGACTCCTTAAGCTTGTCAAATACCTTTAGATAAAATTCTCTTGGCATGGTTGCTTCGTATAGATCTTTTCCTTGAAACTCTACTAGGCTACCATTTTCTGCGATAAAGATAATATCATCCCGAACTTCATGAAAGAGCTTCTCAAGAGAGAGAATCCCTCGACCACTGGCAACAGCAAAGTAGATGCCCTTTTCTCTAAACTGAGCTAGCAGGTGCTTGAGCCGCTCCATATCAAACTGACCCTTGTCATCTAAAAAAGTCCCGTCCATATCTGTGGCAATGAGTCTTATCATACAATTATCTCCTTTTTTGAATTAGGGGTGTGCAAAGGGCATTTAGGGTATGCATCTTTTAAGGATTTAGGCAACCCCCATCATTTCTCATCTCTGTTAATCCTTTATATTATATCATAAAACTAACACTTCATTCCACAGATGAAAAACAGTCAGATCATATTTCTATGACCTGACCGTTTTTGATATTGTTTATACTATATCTATTTACTTTTTTATTTTATAAAATAACATCACATAAACTTTTTATATATTTAGTTATCCTAAATTCAATTTATGTTTTGCTATTTGGCAAATACGTTCTGGCGAAGCGTGGTCTACAAACTGACTTAGCAGTCTTCGAGTCGCCAGCTTCCAAGGTGTTGGTTTGCCTGGCGAATGGCTTTGATTTCGGCGTGCAGCGTGGCGTCTTGTTCCTTTTCACGTAAGTTATGACCACGCCCAATAATTTCACCATTCAAGACCACGACAGCCCCGATTGGCACTTCCGCTTGGTCATAGGCTTTCTGCGCTTCCTTCAACGCTTCCCTCATAAAGAATTCTTTTTCATGAAGTCCATGTTCTTACTGATAGACGCGCTTCGTCACGACTAGACTATGCGGTCTCTCAAACTCCTTATCTAAGTAATCTTGGTACGTTCCTGGTGAAATAAATCCTCGGGCGCTTAAAATATCGGTGCCTGCTGTCCCGACAATCGTATCGGCTAGCAATACACAGTTGGTACTCATCACAAAATACGTCTTGAATTTTGAAGAGGTAAATTTATACAAGAGTGCATCTGCTTCTTGTTTGAGCTTGTAGGCATACATTGGTTCTTCTTTGTCGATTCCAGGATGCTTAGGTTTCACCATTTTCGGTGGATCCCAAGGCACTGTCAGCGACATCAATTTGGCGATTTCCTTATCGATGGCCGCGAGTTGTTCTGGAGACAAGGCAAGACCATATCCCAGTAGGGTCTTATGATTTTCGCGTTTACAAAATTCGATGTATTTTTCACGGTCGGCACTGAAAAGTACCCCGTCCCCCATCGTTCCAAAGAGGCGCTCCGAATTCGTATCGTAGTTTCCGAATGAAATAATGCGGCCCTTATAACACAGGTCGACATGCCCGATGGCTCCAAACCCGTCTTTTGTGACATGAATAAACATCTCTAAGTTTGGTTCTGCATTTTCTTTGGCACGGTCGTAAATTTCTGAAGCCGTTTCGCCTTCTCCAAGTTCCAACGCATCATTAATTTTTTGTAAGGTTACTCGAGGAATCAGTGCAGCAAATACAAGCGGCATCCCACGACGCAAGCGTCTGCGAAGGACTTTCTTTCCAACTTCGGCCTCGAAGAACCAGCCGTCCCGAATATTGCTAATCCCATACCCGATAAAATAGAGCGAAAGGAAGAACATTTGCAAATTGCCGTCGCCCCCAAGAGAAATTAAAGTGGCTACCCCGACAACTGAAAGCCAAATGGTATCAAAGAGCAAGCGAAATCGCGGGCGAATATCATCTTTGGCATAAATATAGTATGTCACACCACTAATTCCCGCCTTCATCACTTCATTGAGTCCCATCAAGATGCTTACAATCGCAATCGGCAATGACAGGAAGAATTGATTTCCTGCTAAAAATCCGTAAAGGGAAAATTTCCCTATATTCAGCCATAACGGGTCTTTAGATGCCGCTTTACTAAACCAACGGAATAAGAAATTCCATAGTTCACGGGCCCATAAGAATGTTAAAAACAGACGTAACATCAATTCTGGGAAGCTTGGTCCGAATATAAGGAGCAATATCCCAGCAACAAGGAACGCAATCCCTTCAAAGAGGAGCTTTTTCCCCGTAATCCCTAAGTCGCTAATTTTCTTCATCAATAATACCTCCTACAGCTACCACTGGAGCAGCTTGTTCATGTTTCTCCATCCATTCTTTCACGAGACGGTAAATCACGGCAAAGATTGGTGTGAAGAAAATCATTCCTACTAAACCAAAGAGATTTCCACCGATTAACGTAGTAGCAAGGGTTAGAGCCGTTGGCAACCCTACGGAACTGCCGACAACCCTAGGATAGACGACATTGCCTTCCACTGTTTGAACGACCATAAAGACGACAACCGAAATGAGTGCTTGAATTGGGCTTTCTGTAAAGATGAAGAGCATTACGATTCCGCACGCCATAAACGGCCCGATATTCGGAATGAACGAGAATACTCCGGCCAGCACCCCAACAAGTCCTGCATATGGCAACCCTACAAGAGAGTATGCGGCAAAAATCATAACCCCAACAATTCCCGCCTCGATGATTTGACTCATCAAGAAACGGTCATACGTATCCACGATGACTTCCCCGACATAAGAATGTGCTCAATTTTGTCTTTTAGCAACACCACATTGAGAATGCGAAGCGTTAAACGTGCGAGTATTTCCTTACTTACGAGAATATTAATCATGAAGAAAATCCCCATAATCACAGAGAACACATTTGAGAAGAGCCTATAATATTCGTTGTAAATCCGCCAAGGAATGTAATGACAGACGATATACGCTTTTGTATTATCTATAACCTAGTTTATTTCCATCAACATACCTGTGCCTTCAAATTATTTTTTATTTATTATCCTCATTATACCAAGAATTCTCACAATTTACTATAACTCCTACTTTCTATTGACGAAAGAAATGTTATTATGCAGTTATACTGCCTCAAGATGATTGACTTTCGAAACATGCAATTTAACGTTTAACAAATCAAGGGTGTCTCCATAGAATCAAAGTATTTCTGATACCCATTTCCTTCTATCTATAGACAGTAAAAAGCCTTGAAACAACTTATTCAAAGGCTTTCTTAGTATTCTATTGTATCAATTACCTTATTCCGATTTCTGTTGCTACTAATTTTATACTCATACTATAAACTTTCTAAATCTTTTAACTTGACCGACACAATCTTGGAAACTCCTGACTCCTGCATGGTTACTCCATAGATGGAATCTGCCGCAGACATGGTTCCCTTACGGTGGGTCACAACGATAAACTGGCTTTCTTTGTCAAAGCGATTGAGATAATCCCCAAAGCGCTTGACATTGGCCTCATCCAGAGCTGCCTCAACTTCATCCAAGATAACAAACGGAATGGTCTTGACGCGGATGATGGAGAAGAGAAGGGCTAAGGCTGACAGGGCTTTTTCTCCACCACTCATAAGATTGAGAGATTGGATTTTCTTGCCCGGAGGCTGAACCGAAATCTCTACCCCAGCTGTCAGCAGGTCGCCTTCTGTCAAGATCAGGTCAGCTGAACCGCCGCCAAACATCTGGCTAAAGGTCAGCTTGAAGCTTTCACGAATGGCTTCAAAGGTTGTTTGGAAACGTTCCTTGACTTCGTCATTCATCTCTTCAATGGTTTCCAAGAGAAGATTTTTGGCTGAGAGGACATCGTCCCGCTGACTTTTGAGGAAATTCAGTCGGTTGCTGACTTCTTCAAATTGTTCTACTGCTTCCAGATTGACCGGTCCCAAAGCACGAATAGCCTTTTCTAAGTCTTTGACTTGGGCTTCTGCAGCTGCAAGATTTTCCAAAGAACGCGCTCTTTGATCAGCCTCTTCAAAGCTGATCTGGTAATTATCCGTCAGATTAGTCAGCAGACGACGCAAGGCATCTGAAAATTTCTCTTTTTCAGCCTCTGCCTTGGCCTGACGGCGAATCAGACTTTCGTTTTGCTGACGGGCTTGATCTAAGTTCCCTAGAATATCCTCAGACTGGCCCTCTAAGTCGTCCAGCTCAAATTTGAGTCGGATGAGGCTCTGATCCAAGTCTGTCTTTTTCTCTTGGGCAGTCTTAAGCTGCTCTTCCAAGACGGAAATATCCACCTTCTGGCTGACCGCTTCTTCCTTTTGCTCTATCAAAAGCTGCAAAGTAACGACTTCCTTGTCCAGAGCAGCCTTCTCCTCTAGCAAACGCGACAAATCATTCTTCTCAAAGCGCTGGCTAGAAGTCAGCTCCGTGCTCTTCAATTTCAGTTCTGACAAGTTAGCCGATAGCTGATCGAAACGATCCTGAACAGCGTTTTTATTCGACTTGACTTGCTCGATTTCAGCAGTAATGGCTACTTTGGAAGCCTCGATAGCCGACAGCCGCTCTTCCATTTTTTTCTTTTCAGCAAGGCCTGCTGCTTCAGTCTGATTAGCCAAATCTTGCTCCTGGAGTTGCTCCAGCTGGCTGAGTTCCGCAACCCGCTCTGCAATCTGTTCGTAGGCCAACTTGACTCTTTGCTCCGTCAAGCGGGCTTGCTCACCCTCAGACTTGATGGCTTCCAAGGCTTGCTTGGCCTCTGATAGCTGAGACTGCAAGCTTTCGACTTGCTGCTCCTGAGCTTTCAGCTTCTGGGACTGCTGCTCCATTTCTCCAAGCAGGCTGTCCAGTTCAGGCTTGATAAAGATTGTGTTATTATTGCGATTGGCTCCTCCGGCGTAAGAACCGCCTGTGCGCAGTTCCGTTCCGTCCAGCGTTACAATTCTGACTTGGTAACGTACCTGACGAGCAGCCGCACGCGCATGCTCAATCGTATCAAAAATAGCGGTTGTCCCCAATAGATTTTGGAAAATATTCTCCAAACCTGGCTCATAGGTCACCAGCTCCGAAGCTATACCTAAGAAGCCTGAACTAGCCTCAATTCTGGATTGATTTTGCTCGGGAAGTTGACGAGCCTTGATGGTCGTCAGAGGTAGGAAGGTAGCCCGACCAGCCCGATTTTTCTTAAGAAAATCGATGGCTCTGGTCGCTGCCCCTTCGTCCTCAACGATGATATGCTGACTACTTGCCCCCAGCGCAATTTCCAAAGCGGTCTGGTAATGAGGATCGAAGCTCAATTTCTCGCTGACTGCCCCGACAATGCCACCCAGACGATCAGCTTCCTGCAGGACACTTTTTACACCTGCATAGAAATTACTGTGATTTTTAAGAATAGCTTCTAAACTGGCTGCACGGGCTTTTTTATTTTTCAAATCATCCAGCAGGGCAAACATGCTGGTCTGCTCATTTTGATAAGCAGTCGCCAACTTCTCGACCTGCTCCTCCTGCTGCTGATACTGATCTAGCAAGTCTCTGAGGGCAGCCTGTGCCGCTTCCAATTCTGCTTGTCGAGCCGCTTCTTCGTCTCTACCAGCTTTTAAATCAGCCTGTAGTTTGCTAAACTCTGCCTGTTTGCTGGCCGCTTGGCTCCGCTCATTCTCCAGACGATTTTCGAGCGAGGTCAAGTCGTTGGACAAATCGGCTTCTTCTTGCATGAGCTTGACGTAATGATCCCGCAGATTTTCAATCAACTGGTCTGGGTCATCTGAAAAGTCCGCCAATTCTGCTTCCAACTGGCTCATGGCCTCTTGATTTTCTGTCAACTGGACTGCTAAATCAGCTAGATGAGCTTCCTTGGAGGAAATATCAGCTGTCAGCTGCTGGCTCTTTTCTCTCAACCCAGCCAAACGTTCTTCATTTTCTAAACGGCTGCTGGCCGCCTGACTCGATTCCAACTTAGCTAGGTCTATCTGGCGTTCCAAATCACTGATCAAACGCGTCAACTCCAAAAGACTGGCCTGATCATCAGACAGTTTTTGATTCACTTCCTGGCGTTTGACTTTGATTTCTTGGTTTTCACGCTCCAATTCATCCCGTTTCGAATAATAGGCTGCTAGCTCCTGCTTGATGCTCTCCAAATCAGCCTCTGCTGCCGTCAAATCAGCTTTATTAGACTTAATTTGAGCCACCAAGACATCCAGATAAAGCTCCTGACGCTCTTGATCCAGTTCTAAAAAGCGCTTGGCCGTCTCAGCCTGCTTTTCCAGTGGCTTGACTTGACTATCCAGCTCGTAGATAATGTCTTCCAAGCGATCCAGATTGTCTTGAGTCTGTGCCAGCTTGCTTTCTGTTTCCTTGCGACGGGTCTTGTATTTGAGCACTCCAGCCGCTTCTTCAAAAATAGCCCGACGCTCTTCTGGTTTGCTGTTAAAGATTTCCTCTACCTTCCCTTGGGAAATGATGGAGAAGGAGTCTCGTCCCAGCCCTGTATCCATGAAAAGGTCATGGACATCGCGCAGACGGACTTTTTTGCCGTCAATCTTGTACTCGCTATCACCACTGCGATAGATATGGCGCTCGACACGGATTTCCTTGCCAGCCTGCTTGATAAACTGGTCCTGATTATCCAAAACCACAACGACCGAAGCATAGTTGAGTGGCTTGCGATTCTCCGTCCCTGCAAAAATGACATCGGGCATCTTACCGCCCCGCAAACTCTTAACGCTCGACTCACCCAGAGCCCAGCGCAGGCTCTCCGTAATGTTGGACTTGCCTGAGCCATTGGGACCAACAACAGCAGTCACCCCTTGGTCAAAAACCACCTTTGTCTTGTCTGCAAATGACTTGAAGCCCTGAATTTCAATTTCCTTTAAAAACATTAGCGACTTTCCTTTTCAAATGCATCCTTGGCAGCTTCCTGCTCAGCCAGTTTCTTAGAACGGCCTTGTCCCTGACCCGCTTTTTGACCATTGATCAACACAGCCACAGCAAAGTTCTTAGCATGGGCTGGCCCTGTCTCATCTGTAACCTGATAGACAATCTCCACATCCCCATTAACCTGTAAGAGTTCTTGTAGCTTGGTCTTATAGTCAGTCACCTGCTCAAAGTCACCTGCTTCCACCTTGGGAATCATGACTTGATAAATAAAGTCCTTGACAGTCTCCACGTCCTTATCTAAAAGAAGGGCACCCAAAAAGGCCTCAAATAAGTCACCCAGAATGGTATCGCGATTGCGGCCTCCTGACTTTTCCTCACCGCGACCCAGCTTGATAAATTGGTCAAACTGACAGTCCCGCGCAAAGCCAGCCAAACTCTCCTCTCGGACAATCATGGAGCGTAGTTTTGACAAATCTCCTTCTGGTTTTTTGGGGTATTTTTTATATAAATACTCAGAAATAATCAGCTGCAGAACAGCGTCTCCTAAAAATTCCAGGCGTTCATTGTGTGAAATTTTTAAGAGGCGGTGCTCATTGGCATAGCTGGTGTGAGTAAAAGCGGTCTCTAGCAGACTGCTGTCTTCAAACACCAGTCCAAACTGCTCCAGCAGTGCATCTTTTAATTGTTCCATAGTTTCTTTTTCATGCTAGGCCAAGGCAGAGCATGAGTCCAATCCATCCTTTCTAAAATGATGTTCTTTGTGAACTATCTACCATTATACCAAAAAACAAGTGCCAACGCACTTGTTTACTTGTCTTCTTAGCGTAATTCCCTGCCTACTCCTTATCTGGGATGACCTTGAAAAGATAATAAGTAATAAAGATTGTCAGGGCGAATAAGAAAATTTTCACCCAAATAATAGGCGCGAAGGTAATGGAAATTCCCATCAAGATATAGATGGACACGATAATCTTTTTCTTGCGCTCTTTGGCAATCGAGCCAGTCTCCCGAAAATCTGCGACATAGATTTGATACATTTTGGTGTGATAAAGCCAATTCTCAATCCGCTTGGAGCTGCGTGAAAAGCAAGCAATAGACAAAAGCAAAAAAGGAGTCGTAGGAAGAAGGGGCAGAAAAATCCCCAGCACTCCTAAGGCCAAAGATAGACAGGCAATCACAAAATAAATCAAGCGCATTTGGTTTCCTCACGTAAATTTTCATAGTCGTTCTTCATTTCAATTCTTTAGCTTCCTTTCTAGTATAAAAAACAAGCTGAAAAATATAAAACTAGTTTCCCATAAAAAATAATTCTTGTCAATCCTAAAAAAAGAGGTTGGGACAAAAGTCCTAGCCTCTCAATTGTCTTTGGATTGTCGAGCAAGACGCAGTGGTTGAGTGGGTTCTACTACGCTGATTTCATCAGCTTTTACAGCCCTACTCAACTGTGCGGAGGTGGGACGACGAAATCGAATTCTAAAGAATTACCGATTTCTGTCCCACTCTCTTTCTGAGCGACTGATGATTAGATATTTACCAAAGGCGTTGCAGTGTCAGGAGAAGTATCAAAGACTTGGAAATCATGACCCACTGGCAAGTCAGCTTGAGCCAGTTGATTGACCATAGTCATATGAGCCAGCTCCTTGATATTATTTTCCTTGCTCAAATGCCCCAGATAAATGCGCTTGGTGCGATTGCCAAGTGTGCGAATCATGGTTTCCGCACCATCTTCATTGGATAAGTGCCCCAAGTCAGACAGGATGCGCTGTTTCAGACTCCACGGGTAGGCACCGCTCCGGAGAATCTCGATATCATGGTTGCTCTCAATCAAATAAGCATCTGCATTCTCAATCACTCCAGCCATGCGGTCGCTGACATAGCCCGTATCCGTCAGCATGACAAAGCTCTTGTCATCCTTCATAAAGCGGTAAAACTGCGGACAGGCCGCATCATGGCTGACTCCAAAACTTTCGATATCGAGGTCACCGAAGGTCTTCATCTTACCCATTTCAAAGATATGCTTCTGACTGGCATCCAGCTTGCCCAAGTCCTTTTCCATCGCTCGCCAGGTTGCTTCGTTGGCATAAATATCTAGATTGTACTTACGCGCCAAAACCCCTACACCATGGATGTGATCCTTGTGCTCATGGGTGACCAAAATAGCATCTAAATCCTCTGGTTTCCGATCAATTTCACTTAAAAGGCTCGTAATTTTTTTCCCTGATAGACCAGCATCGACAAGCAGGCGTTTTTGGTCTGTTTCCAGATAAAAGCAATTACCACTCGAGCCTGATGCTAGAATACTATATTGAAATCCCTTAGTCATGTTCACTTTCTGCATTCACTTCATTTTCCCAGTCATCTACACGGATAGCATCGTTATCATAAGGAAGGACAATGGTAAAGGTAGAGCCTTTGCCATATTCACTCTTGGCCCAGATAAAGCCATGATGCTGCTTGATAATTTCTTTAGCAATAGCCAGACCCAAGCCCGTTCCTCCCTGGGCTCGACTGCGGGCCTTATCCACCCGATAGAAACGATCAAAAATCTTTGGCAGGTCCTGTTTGGGAATACCCAGACCTTCATCGGAAATCGAGAGAATCAGCTGAACATCTGTTGTTCTCACAGAAACCGTAATCGTCCCACCATCAGGTGAATACTTGATAGCATTGTTCATGATATTATCAATCACCTGGGTCATCTTATCCGTATCAATCTCTACCCAAATCGGCGTAATTGAATAATCCCTAATAATCTCATATTTTTTGGTCTCATCCTGATTTTTTATCTTATCAAAACGGTTGAGGATATAGGTGATAAAGGCCGTAAAATTAGTCAGCTCAACGTCCAGATGGCTGGTATTATTATCAATCCGCGATAAGCTAAGTAAGTCCGTCACCATCCGCATCATCCGGTTTGTCTCAGTTAGTGAAACTTTGACAAATTCCGGTGCAACAGGCTCTGACAGAGCGCCATCGTCTAAAGCCTCCAGATAGGATTTTACACTGGTTAGAGGCGTCCGCAATTCATGGCTAACATTGGAAACGAAAAGCCGACGCTCCCGTTCTTCCTTGTCTTGCTCCGTTGTATCGTGCAACACTGCTACCAACCCTGATATAAAACCTGACTCCCGTCTGATCAAGGCAAATCGAACCCGCAAGCTTACGTATTCGCCGTTTTCGTCTTGAGAATCAATGGTCAATTCTGGAACATTGGTGATCAATTCGCGTAGATCGTACTCATCGGCAATATCCAGCAAATCCAAAATACTAGTATTAAGCACATCATCACGTTTGACTCCCAGCTGTTTGGTCGCCATGTCATTGATAGTGATAATCTGTCCTCGACGGTTGGTCGCAAGTACACCATCCGTCATGTAAGACAGGATACTGGATAGACGCTTGGTTTCTTGTTCCAAATTTTCATGCGTCAGGCGAATCACTTCAGAAAGATCATTGATGGAATTGGTCATGTCCGTGATTTCAGGACTGCCCTGCATATCTAAAACTTCTGAATAATCTCCTGCGATCAATCCCTTGATCTTTTGATTTAACTGCACCAGCTTTTGAGTATCTCGTCGATTTTCCAGAAGTAAAAGAGCCACAACGATGATAAAGCCGACAACAATCAGTGAAAAGACAAAATCAGGAGAAAGTACAAATTCTTTTAGCGTTTCAATCATTATTTCTTATGTAATAACCGACACCGCGGCGAGTCAGGATATACTCCGGACGGCTTGGAGTATCTTCGATTTTTTCGCGCAGACGACGAATGGTCACATCGACTGTCCGCACATCTCCAAAGTAATCATAGCCCCAGACGGTTTCCAGTAAGTGCTCACGCGTCATAACCTGACCAACATGAGTCGCCAAATGGTGCAAGAGCTCAAATTCACGATGGGTCAATTCCAATTCTTTCCCATGTTTTTTCACCACAAAAGCATCTGGAAGAATCTGCAAATCCCCAATAAACAGTTCCTTTGGACTGCTCTCGTCCACATGGCTATCTGGGATTAATTCAGAACGGCGCAATAAGGCCTTGACCCGAGCCAGTAATTCACGATTTGAAAAGGGCTTGGTCACATAGTCATCGGCACCGATTTCCAGACCAATTACCTTATCAAATTCGCTATCTTTGGCCGAAAGTACAATAATCGGCACATTGCTGGTCTTGCGGATGGTCCGAGCAACATCCAGTCCATCCACTTCTGGCAACATCAAATCCAGAATTAAGATATCCGGCTGCTCTGCTTCAAACATTTCTAGAGCTTCCTTACCATCAAAGGCTGTCAGTACTTCATAGCCTTCCTTAGCCATGTTAAACTTTATAATGTCCGAGATTGGCTTCTCGTCATCTACAACTAATATTTTTTTCATTTTTTACCTTCATATCTATACAATTTTTAAGCTTAGACATCTATTGTTTTTGTACTTGTCCTACTGCTCCATAAGCACTATTATATCAAATTTTCCTTAAAAAATACTATTTTCGCACACTATATTCCAACATTCTTGTAAAAATTTCACCCTAACTTTCTTTCTCTCAAAAATTTCAGCCAAGGATGAGGAATCCTCACTAAAATCCTTGATTTTTTTCACTTTTTCTGCAAAAATAGAGGCATAGAAAGAAGGTTGAACTATGACAAAAATCAATCAAATCATCACTTATCTTGAAAATGAAAAACAGGATGTAGCTGTTATCTCCGATCCTGTAACCATTCATTACCTAACAGGCTTTTACAGCGATCCACATGAACGCCAAATGTTCCTATTCGTCTACACTGACCATGAGCCACTTCTTTTCGTACCAGCACTAGAGGTTGAGCGTGCTTCCTCTACCGTAGATTTTCAGGTTGTGGGCTATGTCGATTCTGAAAATCCTTGGGAAAAAATCAAGGCTTCCCTACCATCTCACACCTTCAAACAAGTAGCGGTCGAGTTTGACAATCTGATTTTAACCAAGTACCACGGCCTGCGTACCGTTTTTGATGGGGCTGAATTTGTCAATCTGACTCCTTACATCAACCGCTTGCGCTTGATCAAGTCAGCCGACGAAATCCAGAAAATGCTGGTAGCTGGCCAGTATGCCGACAAGGCTGTCAATATCGGTTTTGACAATATTTCACTGGACAATACTGAAACGGACATCATCGCTCAAATCGACTTCGCCATCAAGCGAGAAGGCTATGAAATGAGCTTTGAAACTATGGTTCTGACAGGCAACAACGCAGCCAATCCGCACGGCATTCCCGGAGCCAATAAGATCGAAAACAATGCCCTTCTTCTCTTTGACCTTGGCTGCATGGTTAATGGCTATGCCAGTGATATGACACGGACCGTCGCTGTCGGGCAACCAGACCAGTTCAAAAAAGACATCTACTATTTGACTCTGGAAGCCCAACAAGCAGCGCTTGACTTTATCAAACCAGGCGTCACAGCTCATGAAGTAGACCGAGCTGCCCGCGAGGTCATCGAAAAAGCTGGCTATGGTGAGTATTTCAACCACCGTCTGGGTCACGGCATCGGTATGGATGTCCACGAATTCCCATCCATCATGGAGGGCAACGACATGGTCATCGAGGAAGGCATGTGCTTCTCTGTCGAGCCTGGTATCTACATCCCTGGCAAGGTTGGTGTCCGCATCGAAGACTGCGGTCATGTCACTAAGAATGGTTTTGAACTCTTCACCGAAACCAGCAAGGACTTGCTGTATTTTAATTAACATAGCAAAAAAGCACCAAATTTGGTGCTTTTTTGCTTACACGGGTTCTTATTTTTACTTTCTGGAATGGTGAAAATATTGTAACAAAACATCTTCGAAAGATTCTCAAAAAATGACTGATATTTTGAGTAAATATTATTTTTCAGCAACCATCAGTTGGTCAGAAAATGAATAGGACTCATAATTATTATCAGGATTATCCGTCCACATTTCACATTGCTTGATAACAGTTACAATGGCATCTTCGACACCCTCCGGTGGATATTTGTATTTCCTAAGGAGCCGTTTAACAAGCATGCGCATACGAGCACGCGCAGAATGTTTTTTCTGCCAATCAATAGTTCTGCTTTTGCGCAATGTCTCCGTTAATTCATGAGTCATTGCAACAAGCTCATCATTTTCATAAAAATCTTTGACTGCTTGTGGTTGCGTCAAAGCATCATAGAAAGCTAATTCTTCATCGGTAAGACCTAAAGAATCCCCCTCTTCGTGAGCTTTCGCCATTTCTTTGGCCATTTTCATTAATTCAGCAATAACTTCTTCATTCGAAAGCATGCCATTCAGATATGCTCTCATCGCTCGCGAAAGAATTTCAGAGAACTTTTCGGATTTGACTAAATTTGTTCTTTGATATAAGGTAATCTGCTCTTGTAATAATTTTTTTAAGAGTTCTACCGCTATGTTTTTTTCCTTCATTTTAGAGATTTCATCTAAAAATTTAGGATCAAATAACGAAAATCCTGTATCAATATCTGAGAATAAATTAATGACACCTTCACTCTTGATAGAAGCTTTTAGTAACTCATTGATACGATCATTAATATCTTTCAGAGAAAGCTTTTTACCCTCCCCAGTTATTCGTGTCAGTAATGTTCTGACTGCTTCAAAATAAGCTGCTTCAAAACGTTGCTCAGGAGTAAGCAAAGAACGACAAAGTGATAACGCTTGGCGTAAGAGTAACGATTCTTTTATGAAGAGCTCTTTCTTCTTCTCCTTGTCTACACTTGACAAGAAGTTTACCCCACCACTAATTGTTTTAGCTCTGATTAAATCACTTGATTTAGAGAGCATGAATTCTGAATAGTCAAACCCATAAAACAAATCACGACAGACTTCTAGTTTTTCAACAAACTTTGGTAAAACTGTCTTAGCTATATCAGTGTCCCCAAAGTTACCTTTGTCTCGATTTGTATAATCGTTCATGGCTTGCTTTAAAGCACTTGCAATACCGATATAATCAACTACAAGTCCACCCTCTTTATTTTTGTATACACGGTTAACACGAGCGATTGCCTGCATAAGATTATGACCTTGCATTGGCTTATATACATACATGGTTGCAAGGCTAGGGACATCAAATCCAGTCAGCCACATATCAACGACGATAGCAATCTTAAATGGGCTTTCATTGTCTTTAAACCTTTTAGCCATCTCTTCTTTATGGCGTTTATTCCCTACTATATCGTGCCATTCTTCCGGATCATTATTACTAGAAGTCATGACAACTCCAATTTTTTCTGTCCAATTCGGACGCTTTTCAAGTAAGGTACGATAAATTTTCATCGCAATCGGACGAGAATAAGCAACAATCATTGCTTTTCCAGTTAATTCCTGCGCACGATTTTCTTCATAATGGGTAATGATATCTTCACACAAGGCACTAATAGTTTGATCGGCCCCTAAAATACTATCAAGACGCCCCAATTCCTTCTTGCTTCTATCAATCGCATGTGATTCAGCGCTTTGTGCCATCAAGTCATACTCTGTATCAATCAAACGCAAGATATTTTCATCTAGTTTTAAATGCATGACACGGCTTTCATAATAGACGGGCCGAGTGGCGCCATCTTCAACCGCCTGTGTCATATCGTAAACATCAATGTAATTACCAAAAACCTCTGTTGTAGACTTATCTTTAGTAGAAATAGGAGTTCCAGTAAATCCAATATAAGTCGCATTAGGCAAGCTATCTCTAATCAGTCTGGCTGCTCCGACGACTAGTTTCGCTTCTCTTTCTCCATCTTTTCCTTTGGTAATTTTAATCTTTTCTTCAAGTCCATACTGTCCACGATGAGCCTCATCAGCCATGACAACAATGTTTCTTCTATCAGAAAGCGCCTCTTCTGACTCTGAAAACTTCTGCATAGTTGTAAATATAATGCCATTGGCTTGGCGACCAGTCAATAGTTCTTTCAGATGCAAACGGCTCTCTGCCCGAATCGGTGTCTGTCTCAGAAAATCTTGGCATTTGGAAAACTGTCCATATAACTGTTCGTCCAAATCATTTCGATCAGTCAAAACGACAATAGTTGGCGAGTCTAAAACTTTCTGCAGCAGATGAGCATAGAAAACCATGGATAGAGATTTCCCACTCCCTTGCGTATGCCAGAAAACACCTCCCCGTCCATCGCTTTTAGTTGCTTTCAAAGTAGACACTGCAGCCTTATTCACTGCAAAATATTGATGATAAGCCGCTAAAATCTTAGCATCCTCAGAAAAGCAGATAAAATTCCTTAAAATATCCAGAAATCTAGTCTTATCAAAAATACCTTCAATGAACGTGGTAAAATTAGCATACTGAGTATCTTCAAAACTACCATCAGTAGTCTTCCACTCCATAAAGCGGTCTTCACCAGCAGTAATTGTCCCAGCCTTTGAAGTGGCTAGATCCGTCATTACGCAAAAAGCATTATAGTTGAATAAAGTTGGAATTTCTTTCTGATATGTTTTAAGCTGACGATAGGCATCAGAAGCATCTGTTTCTTGGCGAGAAGGACTTTTCAACTCAAAAACAACTACTGGCAAACCATTCAAAAACACTATAATATCAGGACGTTTATTGCTCTTCTCTACAATTGTCCATTGATTAATTACAGTAAAAGAATTATTATTTACATTATCGAAATCAACTAAATAAACGAGATTAGATTGTTTTCTTCCTTGATGAAAATAGGAAACTTCTATACCGTTTTGAAGATAATTTGTAAAAATCTTATTTTTTTGAAGCAAGGAACCTGTTTCAAAACGCTGTAGCTTTTCAATTGCCTCTTGAATTGCAACAGTCGGTAGCTTAGCATTGATTCTTTCTAAAGCAGGATAAAGCTCATCCAAGTATAAAGGTGTTCTATAATCACGCTCTACATCTGGACCATAAACATATGAATAGCCCAAACTATCACGAAAAAGTTCAATAACCGCATTTTCATAGTTGTCTTCAGTAAATCCCATAATGTAGCTCCTATATCACTTTTAACTTACAGGCCCAATCGTTTATATAGCACATCTGTATAACGGTAAGAACTTATTTCTCCATTTTTAAGGTATTGCTCATGCGATTTTGGCCAATTCTCAAGAGCATATTGCATCATTTTGCTTCCAAAAGGAATGAATATTGCCAACTGTCCATTCAAACTTGACGGACACAATTCATCTTTCCTTTTGTTTTTATTTAGATTAACACAGATAATTGGCAACCCTTTCTTAATAGCAAGTTCAATTTCCCATTTTACGAATTTTGTTAAGTATTTAGTGTGTTCGCCAATTAATAAAACAAAGGCCTTACTGTTAGCCATTCTTTCACGAAGCTGTCTTTTAATTGACTCTTCCTGACTTGTATCTCTAGCGCTGTTAATATCATGAGCATCATAAAAATTAAATGATGTGTTGTCATTTTGCTTCCATGCCTTCATTAACTGATAATAACGCATATCAATATCACCATCAAAAGCAACATAAGTTTTATTACGATAGGCCATTATTCATTCTCCCTTAATTCATATAAATTTACTTGGCTGAGTAAATCATTATGTATGATAATAGTTAATTTTGCAGGATATGCAAATTTAATTTTACTAATTTTAAAAGTCCAAATCATAATCCGTAACAATTCATTAATATCAATATCCTCAAAACCATTTTTAAACCTCGTTATTCCAGAACCAAATACTGGAACTATAACCGATCTTTGAGCATATAACCTATTAATTTCGTTCCAAAATGTTAAAAGAAAATTGACATATTCTTGAATAGTTAGTTCAGCTTGATTATTTTTATTAAATCGGCTAAAAGCAGTCAAAATATACTCATCGTCTATCAAAATTGAACTTCCAAGCCCATATTTTGTCGTTTTACCATGCTGCCGTCTTACTCCCTCTTCGACAATATTATTTTTTAAATCATCATCGTTTTTAATATCAGAGTTCAATTTCTCAATATCGTCAATATAGTTGATAATAAACTGGCCATTTAATGATTGTCTGGCAATTACTTTATCATCAACCATTGTATCAAAATATTCATTGAAAGCCACCGCTTTAAGTCCTTCTTCATCAAAAATATCACCAGACTTTACAAGAACCGTCGTGAGACCTATTTTAATAACTATTTGTTTCATTCTATTTGCTCTTATCCATATAAAAATATAAATAGCTAAAAGCAATGAAATATAAGCAACGCCTGCATAAAATCGACAGTTATCAGGAATATCAAGAAAAATTAGTGCTCCTGACAATATTGCAGTAAGCGTAGCACATAATTTAGAAAATTGTTTTAAAATATCCCTATTAAATATATTTACTTTCAATTTCAATACTCCTAAAATATATTATTCATCTGACTACTAAATCATCATTTAGAGCAGATGGCGCAAGCTATTTTTAAATCTTGGTTCATTGATTTTGAACCGTTTGGTGGTGTGAAGCCATTTGATTGGAAGACAGCAAATCTTACAGATATTGCTGAGTTCCTTAATGGACTAGCTATGCAAAAGTATCGACCACTTGTTAATGAGGAAAGCTTACCCGTCCTTAAAATAAAGGAATTACGGCAAGGTATTTTTGACTCATCAAGCGATTTATGTTCTGCAAATATTAAAAGACCATATATAATTCAAGATGGTGATGTTATTTTTTCTTGGTCTGGTAGCCTTCTCGTTGACTTTTGGACTGGAGGTATTGGTGGGCTTAATCAACATCTTTTTAAGGTTAGTTCTCAAGAATATGATAAATGGTTTTACTATAGCTGGACAAAGTATTATCTTGATGAGTTCATTGCAATTGCTGCAGATAAAGCAACTACAATGGGACATATAACTAGAAAGAGTTTAGAAAAAGCTGAAATTTTAATACCAAATGACCATGACTATAAATATATCGGATTATTACTAGCACCGACTTATAACCAGATCATATCTAATCGTATTGAAAATCGTAAATTGATGGAAGTAAGAAATTCATTACTTCCAAAACTCCTCTCTGGCGAAATTCCAGTTAATCAAGCCACTAAATGATGATTTATCTTTTTATTATTCTCGATTTTAAAATCAAATGCTTGTAATACGCCTATTATTTTAGACTGCATTTCAAGTGATGGAATTTCTACTTCTAACGTATTTAAAATTGCAGTTGTCAAACTAGGAACCGCACTTCCAACATTCAAACTTGCCAAATCATAGGTTTTTAACTTATAAAATAAAAATTCAGGAATTACAATTGATTCATTGATTTCTGTATAAAATAACGTATCTACTGTCCAAAATGGTTCGGTAACAAGAAAAAGATTACCTAATGAACCCTTTCGTGGAATCAATACTGATTTTTTAGAATATAATTCAGTATCAGCATACCGCATAATACCACCTGTGCCATAAACAGGAATATTTCCATCGTTTAGTTGCTTATGATCTTTTCCATATTTGATCTTTACAATATCACCTAAATTATATTTAGTCATATTATATATGAACCTTTCACCCTATATATTTCCTATGCGAATTTTTCACATTCGCTTGATTGACCATAGCGTAGTGCATGGTTGTATCTATTTTGACATGACCAAGCAAGTGCTGGACTTGTTCGATGGGCATGCCTTTATCTATGGCGCGTGTCGCCAATGTTCTTCTGAATTTATGTGGATGGACCTTATTTAAATCTGCTTTTTCACCGATTTGTCTCAATCTTGTTTCTACCCCTCCGATTAATAGTCTATTATATGGAGAAACTAAGGAAACGAATAAAGCTGGATTATCATCCTGACGACTGTCCAAGTAGTTTATCAAGTGAATCTTTGTTCTAGCGTCGAAGTAGACGATTCGCTCACTATTCCCTTTACCAAAGACAAGGCATTCTCTTTCATAAAAATTAATATCCTCTCTATTCAATCTCACTAGTTCGCCTACCCGCATTCCAGTTGAAGCCAATAAATCAATCATGGCCAAATCACGAATCTCATCGCAAGCATCTCTTAGAAGCTCCAGCCCTTCGTCAGAAAAAGTCTCTTTGATTGTTTTATCTGTCTTTATCTTGTGAATCCTACGAACAGGACTCTTTAAAATATAGTCCTCGTCTTCCAACCATCCAAAAAAACTACTAAAGATCCGACGCATGTTGTCAATCGTCACCTTGCTTGATTTTCGCTCCTGCTGGTAATGCGCAAGATAAGTTCGCAAATCGCTGGTAGTCAAATCTCTTATGGCTGTTTTAAGACTGGTAAGCATGTTTTCAATAACTATTTTATAGTATTTCAAAGACTTCTCACTGCAGCCTTCAATCCGTTTGGCTGAAATAAATAGCTCAAGTAATTTGCCATTGCTCTTCTGTTCATTAGCTGATTTAATCTCTGCAACTTCTACATTGACAAAAGCTGCCGTTAGTACCTTTTGCAGATTTTCTAATTGTTGAGCACTTAAATGCTTGGCCATAACTGTTGTAATTTGCGTGATTAATTTATCTTTCATAAGCTACCTACCTTTCGTTTTTATTATACTCTACGGGTAGCTTAAAAAGATAAATCATCATTTAGTGGCTTGATTAACAGAAATTTCGCCAGAGAGAAGTTTTGGTAAGAGAGTGTCTCGGAGATTTTGAAGATTTTCAATTTCATATATACTATCTTGTAGAGTCTTAATCAAGGGAGAGACTATTTTTGAAAAATTTTTTATAACTTTTTCTGTAGGTATTGGAATTTTTAACTCTGCTAATCCATTCTCCCAAACAGCATAAGGCATAGTCGATCCTTTGGAGGTGCTCTGAGCGTATTCAATGCTGCTTTTTAAATTACAAGTAAGCAAACAGTATTCTAGATAAATCTTATTAAATGGACGAAGAACAAAGCATGTTGAACGCGTAATTCCTGTAAAAGGAGAGATACAAACTCTATGAAAGTATACACGCATTGCTCCCAATAGAATATCATTTTTCTTAAAAGTAATTAAACTACTTTTTGCTTCATCATTTGATTTATAAGAATTCAAACTTAAAGAATGCATTGGCAAAATATCTATTGGAACATATGGGAGTTTTTGCTTGTCCTTATCATTAATACCGTTTTTAATTAACTTAAGAACATCGCTTAACTTTCCAATTGTCCAATCATTTGGCATTTTTCCTCCAAACGGTTCAAAATCAACAAACCAAGATTTAAAAATAGCTTGTGCTATCTGCTCTAAATGATGATTTATCTGTTTATTAAGAATAATTTTCTTATCAAAAGCTCTTAATACCTCTGCAATCTTCTCTTGTTCTACCAAAGAATAAATAGGGACTTTATATTTCATAATTGCCTTTTTATCACCCCTAGGCATTTTAGTTCCTTTTGAAGTTCCTACTGCATAGTCAAAAAAGTTATCACTTGATAGGACATAGTAAAGAAATCTATTTGAAATTTTTTCATTTGCTCGAACAACTAAAACATCATTCGAACAACCTCCTGATTTATCAGCTAACCAAATCTTTTTAAAATAAGGACGAATATTTGAAATTAATATATCGCCTTTTTGAAAGACAGAAATTGTTTTTCCACTTGGCAATTTGGTAGCTTTTGTTACTCCTCCTCTTTCAGAAATCATATTTTCTGTCGAAACGTAATTATCTAAATTGACTTCATCTATTCTTATCCGTTCAGAAACATAACTACTTACTTGAGACAATTCCTCAAATTTCAAACCCAATCTCCCCCAATCTTTCTCGAATCTCATCTTCTAATTTATGGGATTTAATAAAAAGTTCTGATAGTTCTGTCGTCAGTCGGTCCATCTTCTCTTCAAATGGTTCTCCGTCATCTTCTTTTTCCTCAATACCTACATAACGCCCTGGCGTAAGAATAAAATCTTGCTTTGCAATTTCTGCTGTTTCAACAGACGCACAAAAACCTTTAACATCTTCAAGGTTTCCATTTTGAAAGGCTTCAAAGGTATCTGCCAACTTCTTAATGTCTTCGTCGCTAAAGTCGCGATGCTTACGGTCAATCATTTCTCCCATATTTCGAGCATCGATAAACAGCGTCTTTCCTTTTTGTTTTTTATTTTTACTGATAAACCAGAGACAGGCTGGAATAGTTACACTGTAAAAGAGATTAGCTGGAAGAGCTATAATTCCCTCAATTAAGTCATCTTCGATAATTTTTTTACGAATGTCCCCTTCACCGCTCTGAGTCGATGAGAGTGAGCCGTTTGCCAGAACCAAGCCAACCTTGCCATTACTAGGATCCATGTGATGAATTATGTGCTGAATCCAAGCATAGTTTGCATTGCTATTAGGTGGCGTTCCGTATTTCCAGCGAATATCATCTTGCAGTTTATCTGCTCCCCAGTTGGAAATATTAAAAGGGGGATTGGCCATGATATAGTTAGCTTTTAGTGTCGGATGTAAATCATTGAAAAAGCTGTTCGCTTGGTGCTCACCAAAATCCGCATCAATACCTCGGATAACCATGTTCATCTTGGCCATCTTCCAAGTATCTGCATTAGATTCTTGACCAAAAACAGATAAATTATTAATATTCCCACTATGATTCTCTATAAACTTAGCTGACTGAACAAACATACCGCCTGAACCACAAGCAGGATCATAAACACGCCCTCTATAAGGCTTTAATATTTCTACAATCGTTTTTACGATACTGGTCGGAGTATAAAATTCACCGCCTCGTTTTCCTTCATATGCCGCAAACTGTTCAATACAATATTCATAAGCACGCCCAAGTAAATCTTTTTCATTCTCACCTTCATACATTTGAATATTAGTAAAAATGTCTACAACTTCCCCTAAAACTCGCTTATCTAAGTCTGGACTGGCATAGATCTGAGGAAGGACATTCTCTAGACTAGGATTATCCTCTTCAATTTCACGCATAGCCTCATCCAAGACTGTGCCAATTTCCGAAGAATGGGCATGACTCGCAATAAATTGCCATCTAGCTATTTCAGGGACAAAGAAAATGTTCTCCTCTGAATATGCATCAGGATCATTCTCAAATCCGTCACCCTCTGCAAGTAATTGTTGGTATTTTTCTTCAAAAGCATCTGATACATATTTTAAAAAGATTAGACCAACAATAACTTTTCTGTACTCTGACGCTGAAATGTGCCCCCGAAGTGAATCCGCAGCATCCCATAGTTCCTTTTCAAATCCAATATTTGCGTTTGATTTTTTCGCCATTTTATACTCTTTTCCCATTTTAATCACATCCATTTTACCATATTTAAAGTAAGTTAAAAAGCACCGTTCGGTGCTTTTTTAGCTTATCAATAGTTTTATTTATCCTGTTGTCTTCTCCCCAGCCTCCAACTCCAGTAGAAAGGCTTTTTTATCCAGACCGCCGGCATAGCCGGTCAATTTGCCGTCGCTTCCGACAATCCGATGACAAGGAATCAGAAGGGAAATAGGATTATGGCCGATGGCACCACCGACTGCTCTAGCCGAGCCAATTTTTCCATACTCAGCCTGCAATTCTCGCAAAATATCTGAATAGGTAGCCGTTTGCCCATAGGGAATCTTCTGCAGCACAGTCAGAACCTTGCTTCTAAACTCAGTTACTTGAGGTGCCAATGGAATTTCATTTATTGCGGGATTTTCTCCCTTAAAATAAGCGTCCAACCAAGCAAAGACGCGTCGGCTGACTTCTGTCTCTTCCTCCTCTGCTTGCTCCAAATCATAGCCTGCCCCAAAATATTTCTGTCCCTCAAGCCAAAGTCCCAACAAGGCATTTGAGTCCGTCAAGATGAGAATCCGGCCAATCGGCGATGTATAATAAGTCTTGTACATATTTTTTCTTTCTTCGATCTTCTTGATATGCCTTATTATACCACTCTTGTCTTAATTTTTGCCACAATCCCATCTGGGTCTGTGACTTCTAGCTCTTGGGAGCTAATCCATCGGACTGGCGCTTGTAAGACCTGAGCATTTTCATAAATAGCTACTAGTTCTTCTTTCCCTTCTACTTGCGCTTCAAAATAGGCTAGTCCCAGTTGCTTCGGTTGGCGATGATTCAAGTGAGAACCTCCCCATTCATTGACTGCTAAATGATGATGATAGTTTCCGGATGCCAGCCAGCTAGCAGAAGGTACAGAAAATTTATCCTCCAAGCCTAGAAGCTTTTGGTAAAAATGACTGGCTGCTCTGCTATTTTTCACAGACAGGTGGACATGGCCCATACGAGTTCCTTCGGCAATACTAAACGGCTGGATTTCCTGACCTAGTTCATAGATTTCTTGAGCCGCGAGCGCTTCCGTCACTCCGATAATGCGGCCATCTTCTCGAATATCCCAATCAGCCTGAGGCTTGTCCCGATAAAGCTCAATGCCGTTGCCTTCTGGGTCCTCCAGATAAATGGCTTCACTATAACCGTGATCCGCTCCTCCAACCATAGGAACTTTATTTTCTGATAAATGCTTCAGGATATCTGCTAAAGCTTGACGGCTGGGAAGCAAAAGTGCCAGATGATAAAGACCGTAAGCCGACTTAACTGACTGCCGGTCACTGGTTGCTAAGAGTTTCACCAGCGCTTGTCCGTCCCTGCCCAAAGCCACCTGTCCGTCCTGCTCTTCCAAAAGCTCCAGCCCTAAAACGCGCTGATAAAAGGCCTTTTGTCTTGCTAAATCGGCCACATAAAGTGCCACCTCTCCTAGATAAATCTTGCTTTGATATTCAAAAGTCATGTTCTTTCTCCTCTCTTCAGTTTTAAATGTCAGGAGTGCTCCTGCTCCATCTTTTTTTATTTCTCCAAAACAGAGATAGATTCTTTAATATGGTTTTCCACATCTCCATTTGCTCCGAAAGATTATTCAGATTGTAATTATTTGTATTACATCTATTAGTATAGCACATCTTAATGTAATGTCGATAATTACATCTTGAAAAATTCTTAACCAAAAGAACAATCTGCTCACTAGGAAACAGATTGTTCTTTAATTTCTTTTTCGGTTGCTGCGACGACTTCGTCAAGGCTGGTCTGAGCCAATTCAGCTTCCATAGCTGCCTGAATAGCCGCCAAGCGGTCGTCCAAGACATTGTGAATGTTCTTGCCGATAGGACAGTCTGGATTGGGCTTGTCATGAAAGCTAAAGAGCTGGCCGCTCTTGCCAAGACATTCAACCGCACTATAGACATCCAACAGGCTAATGTCTTTCAAATCTTTGGCAATCTCTGCTCCTCCAGTCCCACGAGCAACGGTAATCATCCCGGCATTCTTGAGCTGGGACAGGGTCTTGCGAATAATAACTGGATTGACGCCGACACTGCCAGCAAGGATATCACTTGTCAGTTTTTGTTTTTTTCCCTCCAAAGCCAGGACAATCAGCATATGGGTGGCAATGGTAAAACGACTAGAAATCTGCATTTTTTTCTCCTCCCTCATCATTTTCTCTCACTATTATATCCCAAAAAGGGTGTAACTTCAAGAGTTACGACTGGACTTTAAGAAAGCTGCAATCTCATCTGCATAGCCTTCCCGCTCACTGATTTCTCTCAGCAGGTCGTGGTTGTGGGTATGGTGGATACCATTGACCAAGCTCTCCCGATAAATCTCATAGTAAGGCAAGTGGAGCTCCCGAGCTAATCTCAGCTCCTGCTCCACATCGTAGGCTACCCGCCGCAGGTCAACATCAGCCAGACCCGTCTCATCTACCTCTAAAATGGCATACTGGGCTCGCAAATCCTGACGCAAAGCCGAATCTAGAAAGAATGGCTGACCAATAGAACCGGGATTGATAATCAGCTGCCCCTGAGTCCCATAACGGAGAAACTGTTGGTGAATATGACCATAAACAGCAACAGCACAGTCATTTCCCTCAAAAAGTCGGTCGAAATCGCTCTGCTCGCCAATATGAATCAGCTCCCGCCCCCAATTCTTATCTGGCAGATGGTGGCTGACCGCAATCTTCAAGCCTTCTACTTCTGTCAAGATCTGCAGAGGAAGTTCTTGCATGCGGTCAATCTCTTCAGGACGGATTTCCTCTAGGACAAAATGACAGAGCCGGGTCAGGTAGAGATGGCTAGGACGATCCAAATCCAGTTTTTGATGCAGAGCATGCCAGAGACTGTCTTCCCAATTCCCTCTGACCTGGAGGCTGATGGGCAGCTGCTCCATCCTATCTAAGATATTCCTGCGACCGGTTCCTGGTAGGAGCAAGTCCCCCAAAAACCAATAGTCTGTCACTTGCTGGCTTTCCGCATCCGCCAGTACTGCTTCCAAGGCTGTGCTATTCCCATGCACATCTGATAATAAGGCAATTTTTCGTGTCATCGTGTGTCTTTCTCTTTCTTTACAAGGAATATTATATCAAAGTTCAAAAAAACTTCCACCCATCAAGTGAGTGAAAGTTTTGAAATGTTTTTTTATCAATCAACAGACTTGAGTGCTTCCAGCATATCCACCCTTCTGAGGCGGTAGTTGACAAAGAAGCCAAGCAAGGTCAAGATAAGAGTCACCGCTGTTAGAGGAAACAGATAGACTGAGGGGCTTACTTGAGGGGTTAAGCTGATAATGCTAGGCGCAACCTTCTCAATCAAAAAACGATGCAGGAAGAAACCGCCTAGAAGCCCAACTGCCATCCCAATCACTGAAAGAATAATGGTTTCTCGATAGATATAGAGGGTCACTTCCTTATTATGGAAGCCCAGAACCTTGATAGTGGACAGCTCGCGAATCCGCTCGGCCACATTGATATTTGTCAAATTATAGAGAATGACGACTGCTAGAAGAACGGAAATCAGCACTAAAATCATCATCGTATTATTAAGAGAATCAGCTAGAACGTTGAACTGCTTCACCATGCTTGCATTTTGGGAAACACTCTTGACAGACTTGAGGCTCATAAATTCATTGGCCTTGTCCACAATATTTTTGCTGGAAGAATCCTTGAGCCGCACTAGATAAGCATTTTTCTCAGGCTTTTTCCCGTAAATTTTCTGGTAGTCAGTCGCCTTCATAAAGGCAAAATGGCCAAAATGATTCTCATTGACTGCTGCGATCTTGACAGGCTTGCCACCTAGCTCTATACTGCCACCGGGGCTAACTCCAGCTATGCGGGCTAATTTATCCGAAACAACCACACCGTCCTTGAGAGTCAGCTTTTGCTGGTTGTCAGGACTTTCCATAGAAATAAAAGGTTCAAAATTTTCTTTGTCTGTAACCATTAAAGTGACTGACTCTGTCTCTTTTTTTCCTTTGTATTTCTCTGTCAAGGTTTCACTGTGAATCTCCTGATAGTCTGCAATCGAGTCATCTGCCAGCATCTTTTTCAGCTTATCTTGCTCAGCTTGATTCTCCCCAGGATTGACAGCGACAATCAAGTCGTATCGCAGAATCTCCTCAAACTGACGTTTGGGAATACCACCAATAGAAGACTGAAGTCCTAGGCCGGCAAAGAGCAGGGCAACCGAACCCGCCACACCAAAGATAGTCATAAACATCCGCTGCTTATAGCGAAAGATATTGCGAGCTGTGACCTTCTGAGTAAAGCTAAGACGTCGCCAGATAAAGGGCAGTCTTTCCAAGAAAATCTTGGAGCCCTTGACCGGTGGCTTGGGCAAAAGTAAGTGAGCTGCTTCCTCTATCAGCTCCCTTCTTGCCACCAAATAGGCAGGGAGAACACTGGAAAGAAGGGAAAGCCCAAGGGCCAGTAAACTATAGGAAATATAAAAATATGCATGAGGGGCAGAGAGCACCATCCCTCTGGTAATAATAGAAGAAATCACCCCCGACAAGAAATAATGTCCCAGCAGAATCCCTATGAGGGTACCCAAACTACCCGCCACCAAACCGTAAAGAGCAAACTTGCGAATGATATCTCGGCTATGGTAGCCTAGAGCCTTGAAGACACCTGCATTTGTTCGCTCCTCATCGACAAAGCGAGTCATGGTGGTAAAGGTCACTATAGCTGCCACCAAATAGAGCACCACCGGGAAGATATTACCAATCAACGCAATACTATTCATGGAGTTTTTATACATATGATAGCCATTACCACCTGGCAGAGACTTGCGGTCATAACTATGATAGGCCGGCTCTTTCAAACGACTCAGGTCTGCCTTAGCGTCAGCTAGCTTGTCCTTGCTAGCTGATAAGTCTTGTTCCGCCTGAGCTAGCTCTGCTTTTTTCTGATTGAGCTGGAACTCAGCTTCCTGAATCTGCTGCTGGCTCTGGCTGAGCTGTGCAGGAGGGAGGATAGAAGCGGATTGAGCTGCCGCTAGCTGGTTTTTTTGCTGGTCCAGCTGACTCTGAGCTTGCTCTAATTGTTTTTTCCCTTGGGCCAGTTGACTCTCAGCTTGACCAATCTTATCTTGGCCCTTCTGAATGGTGCTTTTGGCATCCGTCTCTAATCGCTTAAACCGGGCCGCTCCATTATCTTCAAGGCTCTTGTCCAAAGCAGTCTGGTGCTCCTCCAAACGCTCCTGATAACTTGCAGAGAAGGGAGCCAGCTTTTCTAAATCATGATAGCGCAGGCGGGCAATACTGTAAACATCTGTATCAAAGGCCTTGGGGCTGACTACAGCATAGGCTGATAAAGCCCCGCTGCCACTAGTCGCATTGCCCAAATTTCTATCAGACCAGAGCTCTGCCGAGTTGACAAAACCCACAATCTTATAAGTCTTGTTTTTCAGAACTGACCGACTGCCTGCTTTCTCGGTCAGATCAATCTCCTGGCCAAGCTTGTATTTTTTAGACCAAAAGTTAGCTAGGGCAATTTCTTGCTCATTTTTAGGAAGACGGCCTGAGGTCACTTGAAAGTTTGAAATATCCTTGGTATCTGAAAATACTCGGAGGGCCTCCTCGTCTACGGTGACATCTGTCAGATAGCCAAGCTCGACATCAGCTCCCTTGATAGCTTCCAGCTCTTTCTGATCCTCCGCATCTAATCCATAGTCCGCCATAATAGCCAAGTCCATGGTTCGCTGCTCTTTCAAGTAATCTGTTGCTGTTCTGCGCATATTGGGAGGAGCGACCTTGAGTCCCACGAGAGCTAAAGAGCCTAGCATCATGAGGATTAAAATAGATAGGAAACGGCCTTTGGAGCTAGTGAAGGAGCGCAGAATATCTTTCCAATAAATCTTTCTCTTCATATCAATACTCCAATGTACTTATATCCTGTGGCTGTTCATTGACTGTAACACTCTTGACTCTCGCATCGTGCATGCGGATAACCCGGTCAGCAATGGGAGCCAAGGCAGCATTGTGGGTCACGATAATCACCGTCGCTCCTTGATTGCGAGACATGTCCTGTAAGATTTGCAGCACTTGCTTGCCGGTATTGTAGTCCAGAGCTCCTGTCGGCTCGTCGCAGAGCAAAATTTTGGGATTTTTTGCCACAGCCCGAGCAATAGACACTCGCTGCTGCTCCCCGCCTGACAACTGCGCTGGAAAATTATTGAGACGATTTTCCATACCAACCGCAGTGAGAACGGCCACTGGATCTTGAGCATCCTTGACGATTTCAGAAGCTAATTCGACATTTTCCTTGGCTGTCAGATTAGGCACCAAATTGTAAAACTGAAAGACGAAGCCCACGTCATTGCGGCGATAGTCCGTCAGCTGGTGGGAATTGTAGTCAGCAATATTCTGACCGTCTATCAGAATGTCTCCCTCATCATTGGTATCCATACCTCCGAGGATATTGAGCACTGTCGACTTGCCTGCACCAGAGGCACCCAGGATAATGACCAGTTCCCCCTTTTCAATCTCAAAAGAAATATCGTTATTAGCGACAATTTCTGCCTCACCTACCTGATAACGTTTAAAGCTATGTTTCATTTCAATATAAGCCATATCGCTTCTCTCCTTTTCAAACCCCATCTCCTTAAATCGACAAGATGTTGATTCTAAATCACAGATATTATATAATGAGCTTAGACAAAAAGCAATAATCAGAAATCAACAAAGTGTTGATTTAAGCAAAAAGGAAGAAAAAATGGCCCAGAAACGAAAAACTAGTACCAAGGAAGACATCAAAGAAGCCTTGATTCAGCTACTATCTGAGGAAAGGTTTGATACTATCTCCATCAGCAAGCTCTGTAAACGAGCAGGGATTAATCGCGGCACCTTCTACCTCCACTACCAAGATAAGTATCAAATGATTGATAGCCTCAAAAGCGACATCATTTCTCAACTTTATAGTTATAGTCTTTTTGAAGAAGAAGGCGAATATTCCAAACAGTTCATGATAGCCAAATTTCACATACTGCGTGCTAATGAACGTCTGATCAATGCCCTAACCAAGAGCCATTATATTGACTTTCGCGGGGCTATTCGAGAGTTCATAACCAGTATCATTCTGAGCGATAAGCAAAAAGCTGCTACCCAGCGTTTTTTAGAGGAGAACTTTCATATCCCTCAGAAATACGCCCTGGAAATCTTCCTATCCAGTGTTGAGGGGATTATTTCTCTTTGGATAGCCGGCGGAGCTCAGGAGGAGCCCGAAGAAATTACTCAAATGATCCTAGCTACCTACAATTATGAGTCTTGGAAATCATGACCAGCACTCCATTTTTATAGATGAAAACTCAAAAAGGCGCAGATTCATCTGTGCCTTTTCTTAAAACGTTTCTGGTGAGCAAATAGCTTTTTGGTGATGCCCATTTAGATAAAGGCAGCAAAATCCTGTCCTATTTCACCATGTCTGGATCGTAATCATAAAATCCTGTATCGAGGAAACGATTCTTCGGATGCAATTTGTGAAGCAGCTCATCTAACAAGAAAGCTTGGTCATGACTAAATTCACCTTTTTCAATCAAGTCCCTAGCCTGAACAAAGAGCTTAGCAATCTCAACAAAATTATGGCCAGGAGTATAGAGACCTTCCAACTTCCAATGCGTAAAGCCGTGGTCAACCAATTCTGTCAACTTGGTCATCAAGTCCAAATCATTATTGGCAAAAATGTGAGTCCCATGCTTGTCCTCAAAGATCGAATAATGGCTCTGAGAATCGCTTGGTTCCGCAAGAAAGAGATCCCTCTCTCTTGATTTCGCATCATCAATGTGTGTAAAGTTATAATAATTTTGCAAAAGTGGACGTTTAGAGTGGTGGATAACGCTCGCACCATAAACTAAGACTTCTGCTGGAATCTCAAGAATTTCTGGCATTTTAAAGAGTTCTGCCGATGGAATTTCCCGCGCCAAAACAGCTTCTGACACCCCAGCATTCTTGCCCCAAAAATTAATCTGGCGGCTGCTAGTAACCATGGTTGAAGCATCATAAATCGTTTTCAACTTATAACCATCCCGCTGCAAGACGTAGAATACACCTGCATCCCCAACAGTGATATAGTCCACTTCAATCTCCTGAAGAAAATCCAAATAAGGCTTGATCTGGTCCATCATGTCCTGATGCATCAAAGCATTGACGGCAACGGTCATTTCTTTTCCTGCCTGATGAACTATTTGTGAGATACGATTTAATTCGTCATAAGTGAAGTTATGTGGTAAACGAAGACCGTAGCTTTCCTCACCGACATAAATACGATCTACTCCTGCTTCCAATAAGGCTTGAACTTGTTCTATACTTTCAGCTGTTGCTGTAATAATTATCTTTTTCATATCATTATTATACCAAAAAAATAGGAATTATGATTTCTTAATTCGATTTTATTCGTTTTGTAACTATCTTGTAATATATCTAATCATAGAAACATGATAGAATGATAAGGTACTACTAGGAGAGAGACAATGGCTGTAAGAGATTTTAAACAGTTTGAATCAGCGCCACTGCATGATTCGACAGAACAAACTAAGGAAATATCCTATCAAGAATACCTGCCCCAAGCAGAATCAGCATCACAATTACGTGAGCTATTTTTCTTTATAAATATCGCTTTATTCTGTATTTTGACAGTCTTTTTTAGCTTTATTTTTTTGTCTGCAAAAATGAGCACCTTTCTATCTTTCACACTTGCTATTGTCCTAAGTCTTATGATTATTCAAGGCTATCGCACTGTTCGAAGAAAGAAACATTGATTATCTACGAATTAAATCAAACGAGATCGAAAGATCTCGTTTTTCTTTTCTTTACCAAGCGTAATTTGGTTCCTGACAAGCACACATAGCTGCCAATAATTCTTCCGGAGTTACCTTTTTCAGTCCTCCATAGACTGGATCCTGAACGGTGTAGGACGGATCAATGTAATAAACTGCAAGGACATCACTGCCATCTGCTGATAATTCATAGCCTGTCCCCACAACATTGTGTTCACCCTTGTGACCTGGGTAGATGGAGGCATTATCAATCGTATAGTAGAGCGGATATCCATCATCAATATTCTTGCGCAGGCGCTCTTTAAAGAGTCGCATATCTTCCGAATTCGAGGCGCTACTAGTCACTGTAGCAAGATGATAGCCCGCTTGACCTGCTGGCACTTCCGCATAACCAAATAAATATTGATTTAAGACACGGATTGCATTGACATTATGGGTACCGAAGGTCTCATCAGTGCCCATCGCTCGTGCTAATTCTTCCTGACTAGCCTGAACGCCCCTGTAAGCTAGAATCATACTGACAGAAGTCGGTGCGCAAGTATTCCAAGCTTGCTGGATCTGCATTGGAACTTCCAGGCGTTTTCTGATTGGAGAAGGCGCTTCTTTGCTAGAAGGCTGTGTCTCCTCCTCTCTGACCTTTTCACTGGTCTGACTGGAGCTTGCCGACTCCGCAGAAGCAGAACTCTGGCTAGGGCTAGATTGATTAGCACTAGATTGACTACTGCTAGCTGTTTTCGAGCGGGCTTGACTCGTGCTCGAAGCCTTAGAAGAAGAGTCAGAGCTTCCAGACTGAGGGGACTCTGAAGCTTTCTGCCGAGAACAGGCTAGTAAGCAGCAGCCTAAACCAAGCAAGGCAAGTACTTTTAAATTTTTCATACCAACACCCCCTTTTATTTATATGATAGCGCTTTCTTTGCCAAAAATCAAGTTAGCTGAGGGAAAACTAAATAGTAGTAATTTTTACTTCCTATACTACTGCGACAAAGCTCCAATTCGAACAAAAAATGAGGCTTGGACTCTTTTGTCCCAGCCTCATCTTGTATATCTAGTTTGAACTTACTTATCTTCTAAATCAATGATGATTTCTTCTGAAGGGGCTTTTTCTCCTTCTTCCACCACGATATCAGAAATTTCTTCTTCAAGAATTTCCTCTTCTTTTTCAAACTTTTCTTTGATTTCTTGGAATTTATCCTGTGAATAGTCTACTACTGACTTGGTCGTATCCTTGACAGACTTCAATACCGTTTCTGCTGTAATTTCGCCATTTTCAACCTTTTCCTTGGTTTGGTTGATGGCCTTGACAGCCTGATCTGAAAAGTCCTTTACTGATTGGACAACTGCTTCGTGAGTCTTATCTGGATCTTCACGATAGTCGACAACAAAGTCTTGAACTTTTTCAGTGATTTCTTTACCTTTTTTGCTAGTTAGAAAGTACGCTGCAGCTGCACCAGACACAGCACCTAATAAAAGTGATGAAATTTTTCCCATAGTAAACCTACTTTCTTATTTTTTGAATAATTTTGTAAACAAACGAAGGGCCGTTAGACCTGCTGTTGTTTTGGCTGTCGTGCTTCCTGCTGCGATTGCTTTTTTTCCTAAAACACGCGCCTGATCATTTAAATCAGAGACTGATTCGGATAGGTCTGCCACCGCATTGAAAAGCGGATCAATCGTTGCTACTTTGTGGTTGATATCATCTGTCAACACATTGACTTTGGCAATCAAATCATTGGTTTGATGCAGGGTGACATTGACATCAGAAGTCAACACTTTGATCGTATTTTCGGTCTCATCCAGCATTTTTGCAGCCTTATCACCGAGAGTTTTGACAGTGAGGGTCATGTAGATAAGAAAGACAATCAAAGCGACAGCAACTAAAGTATAAGCAATTTCAAGCATAATATTCTCCTCTCATTCTTGATAATAGGGGGCTTGTTTTTTTCTTTGGTAAATCATAATGCCGATGCCGAGTAAAATCAGAGCTGCAGACAGCCACTGAGATACACGAACACCCAAGAACATGAGACTGTCGGTCCGCATACCCTCGATAATCATCCGGCCAAAACCGTACCAAATCAGGTAAAAAGCGGCCAATTCTCCCTGACGGAAGAATTTAGACCGCCGTCGTAAGATTAGCAATAGGGCAAAGCCAAGTAAATTCCAAAGGGATTCGTACAAAAAGGTTGGCTGGCGATAAGCACCATCTATGTACATATTGTTACGGATGAAGGACGGCAGATAATTAAGATTTTTGACCACCGCTCCATAGGCTTCTTGGTTAAAGAAATTGCCCCAACGGCCGATGCTCTGAGCGATCAAGACACTAGGTGCTGCAATATCCAAGAAATCAACAGGATTGATCAGCCTTCTCTGAGAAAAGAAATAAAGGACAAGGGCACCAGTGATCAAACCGCCGTATATGGCTAAACCACCATTCCAAATCTGAAAAATCTCAATCAGAGAGTGCTTGCCATAATAAGACCATTCAAAAATTACATAGTAAAGCCGCGCTCCAAGGATGGCCAAGGGAAAGGCAATCAGAATGAAATCAAGAATATCATCTGGAATCATCTTTTTACGTGGCGCTTCCTTCATAGCTAAGTAGACGGCTAAAATCAAGCCAGTGACAATGCAGATCGCATACCAACGAATACTAAAGGGACCGACTGAAAAAGCTATTGGATCAAGCATCTTTCACCTCATTCTGGCTAATCAGATTAGTTAGTCGTTCTTCAAAAATCTTGGTGGCATCAAAGCCCATTTCCTTAGCCCGATAGTTCATAGCTGCGGCTTCAATCACTACAGAGATATTGCGTCCTGTCTTAACTGGGATGCGGATCCGAGGAATTCTGACACCAGAAACTTCCAGTTCTTCTGCATTATTGCCCAGACGGTCAAAGGTCTTATTGGTATCATAATTTTCCAGATAGACGGCAATCTGTACCTGTGAAGAATCCTTAACTGCACTAGCTCCGTAAAGGCTCATCACATCGATAATGCCGACACCGCGAATTTCCAAGAGATGACGAAGAATCTCAGCAGGCTCTCCCCAGAGAGTCATTTCATCCTTGGCAAAGATATCGACCCGGTCATCCGCCACTAAACGATGGCCCCGCTTAACTAACTCAAGACCAGTTTCACTTTTACCAATACCACTGTCTCCTTGAATCAGCACTCCCATCCCGTAGATGTCCATCAATACGCCATGGACACTGGTTCTGACCGCCAAACGTGAGTCAAGAAAACTAGAAATTTCCCCTGATAAACGGCTGGTTGATGTGCGGCTGGTAAGAATGGCGATTTGCTTTTCTTCGGCTGCTCGCCGCATTTCTTCAGGAATCTCCAGATCACGCGCCACAATGACAACTGGCGTTTCTGGTTGAAACATTTTCAGAAGGACTTGATGACGGTTGTGGGATGTCATCTTCATCAGATAAGACCACTCCTTCATCCCAATCAGCTGAATCCGTTCTGGCGTGTAGTAGTCAAAATAGCCGGTCATTTCAAGGCCCGGCCGCGAAATATCCGATGTCGAAATCTCCTTTTCTAAGAGGTCATCACTGCCGTAAACGATGCGTAAACGGACTTTTTCAATCAAATCTTTGACCTTTACAGACATTCCCTGCTCCCTTCAAATTTATCTTTCTCTATTATAGCAAATTTTTACACTAAAAGAGTTTTTAAGATTGGAAATTAAGCAGGATTTTTCCCTGGATACTTGTAAAAATATCTGCCAGCCAGCAAAAAGGCCAGTCAAAATAACTAGCCAATCCATTTTTTGAGAATTTTTTTTTGATTTTGAAAGCAAGGATGGCTCTCGATAAAGGCTGGTATTTCTCTTAAAGGCAGCCAGAGATGGGCATTGGTTTCGCCTACCTGATAGCGAACTTGGCTCTTGTCCCCAGACACCGCCGCTTCATAGAAATCAAAGTGGCACTGGTCTTCGACAGAGCACACCTGCTCCAACAGTCTGATACTGTCGGGAACCAGGCCTGTCTCTTCTTTCAATTCCCGCAGAGCGGCTGTCTGACTATCCTCTCCTGCCAATACACTGCCTCCCGCTCCGAACTCGTAGTAGCCAGGATAGAGACTTTTATTTGCCGACCGCCGCATAAAGAGAATATCACCATCCTGATGGCGAACCAAGACATTGACACAGAGATGAAACTGCCCTTCAGGAATCTTTTCTCCTCGAACTAGGAGATGCGGGAGCAGATTTCGATTCAAGTCATAGGCATTCCAAACTTCTGTCATATTTCCTCCTTGGATAAAGTCATTCATCTTTCGGTAGCAGTTTCCATATTCAGCTAGCTACACTTCCCTAGATTCTCTCTTTTCGTTTCTTCTACATCTAGCAAAAATTCGGGAATACTCTCGAATTTTATATTTGTTATTTTACCAAAACCAACCGTCATTGTCATTGATTGGCTCGGCATCTTTCATTTTACGAGGGCCGGTTCCATACATTTCTGCTTCCACGTCTTCCTTATAAGGCATCACGACAGCCAGCAAAATATAAATCAAAATGCCTAAGCCAAAATTGGAAACTGTAAAGATGATGAATAAAAAGCGTAACAAGCCAAGATCAAAGTTAAATTTATCAGCCAATCCCGACAAAACTCCTGAAATCACTCGATTTCTTCTTAATTTATAAAACTTAGTTTTCATGATGATGACCTCAACTCTCATTCTTTCTTCCATTTTATCATAGCGAGAGAACAAAAAAATCAGCCCCAAGGCTGATTCTGCATCTATTCGTTTTTTGGTTCGCTTAGCTTCCGTTTATCTCCTCTTTTAGGAATGACAATTTCCCTCTACAACGACCGCAACGATATTTTTGAAGATTGACTCTGCGTCTGCGACGGATAAGTGCTCCACAGCTCAAGCATTCATAAATGAGAAAAGTTTGCGAGTTTGACAAGGATGGAGCGTAGCGCAGACCGTCAACTTGCTTAAGGAGGTCTTTAAAATCTCGATCCCCATGGCGGTAGCCCTTGCCCTGATAATAGAGATGATAGTGGACTAGCTCATGACGGACAATTTTTCGAAAAGTTTCAAGCCCAAAAGTTTCATAAATTTTCGGATTGAAATCTAGATGTCCGTCTTTGGGAAAGAAGCGTCCGCCAGTCGTACGAAGTTGCTTGTTCCAATAAGCTTGATGGTGGAATTCCCAGCCAAAATCTTCCAGCGAAACCTGCTTAACGTAGTTAGTTAGGTTCATTTGGCGCTATCAGAGAGAGGTTGACCTTCTCCCGCTCCACATCTAGCTTATCCACCCAAACAGTAACTAAATCGCCAACAGACAGGACTTGACTTGGATGCTTAACAAAATTCTTACTGATCTTAGAAATATGGATGAGACCATCTTCGTGGATACCGATATCCACAAAGGCTCCGAAATCGACGACATTTCGGACGACTCCTTCCAGCTTTTGACCGATGCGTAGGTCCTTGATATCTAAGACATCCTGCCGCAGAACTGGCGCGTCAAAGGAATCACGCAAATCCCGGCCAGGCTTGAGCAGATCCGCAATAATATCTTTGAGGGTTTCTTCTCCCAAGCCTAGCGCTGCAACCAAACTAGCAACCTGAATAGCTTTTAATTTAGTTTGGGCTGCTTCATCCAAACTGCTGATTTCCAGACGCTTAAAGAGCTCCTCCACAGCCTTATAAGACTCTGGGTGAACGCCCGTATTGTCCAGCAAGTTATCACTTTCAGGAATTCGCAGGAAGCCGGCTGCCTGTTCAAAAGCCTTCGCACCCAGACGCGGCACTTTCTTGATGGCCTCGCGAGACCGAATCAAGCCTTCTGTTTCCCGGTACTTAACAATATTTCCTGAAATAGTCTTATTGAGACCAGCTACATGGGCCAGCAGAGCAGGACTAGCGGTGTTGATATTAACTCCGACCTGGTTGACCACGGTATCAACGACAAAGTCCAGACTTTCAGACAGTTTTTTCTGGCTGACATCATGCTGGTACTGACCAACTCCGATGGACTTAGGATCAATCTTGACCAGCTCAGCCAAAGGATCTTGCAGACGGCGGGCAATGGAAATAGCTGAGCGCTTTTCAACAGTCAAATCTGGAAACTCATGACGAGCCAGTTCACTAGCTGAGTAGACAGATGCTCCGCTCTCATTGACGATAACATAGCTGACATTTGGATGAGATTTCAAGACTTCAGCTACAAAGGCTTCGCTTTCTCGGCTGGCCGTTCCGTTTCCGATGGCAATGATTTCCACTCCAAACTGCTCAATCAGCTCTGACAACTCCTTCTTAGAAGCTTCAATCTGAGCTGGCTTTGCTGGTGGAACTGGATAGATGACATGAGTCGTCAGCATCTTGCCTGTCGCATCCACAACAGCTAGCTTGGCTCCTGTCCGAAAGGCTGGATCAAAGCCCAGTACTACGCGACCTTTTAGAGGAGCAATTAGGAGGAGATGGCGGAGGTTATCTGAGAAGAGCTGAATCGCTCCATCTTCAGCGGTCTCAGTCAGCTCGGTCCGAATTCGACGCTCCATAGCTGGAATGATTTTCTTTTTAACTGCTTGCTGGATAGCTTCGATAATATAGGCGTTTTTCACCTTGAAGCGTACTTCAAAGAAGCGCAGGATTTTCTCCAAATTGTGCTCAAAACCAACCTTGAGAACACCTAGTTTCTCACCACGGTTAAGAGCCAAGGTACGGTAGCCTTGCATAGTCGCTACTTTTTCAGAAAAATCATAATAAATCTGGAAGACCTGCTTTTCATCCAAGTCGCCGTCTTTGAGACTGGATACGATAGAAGAATTGGTCTGTATCTCGTGGTAGGTCCAAGCCCGTAGCTTAGTGTCTTCAGAAATCGCCTCAGTCAGAATATCCACAGCTCCAGCTAGAGCAGCTTCTGCTGTCGGAAAGGCTTCACTAGTCAGTTTCTCAGCTTCTTCCTTCAGATTAGCCGCATCCTGTAAGATTAAGCGGGCCAAAGGAAAGAGGCCTGCTTCACGCGCAATGGTGGCCTTAGTACGGCGCTTCTCCTTGTAAGGCAGATACAGTTCTTCCACATCAGCCAGCTTTTCAGCAGCCTCAATCTCAGAGCGCAGCGCATCCGTTAGTTTGCCCTGCTCCTCAATCTTAGCTAAGACAGTCGCTTTACGCTCAGCCAAGGCAGTCATGCTCTTATCTAAGTCAATGATTGCCTTAATCTCGACCTCATCCAGATTTCCCGTCATTTCCTTACGGTAACGAGCAATAAAAGGAATCGTATTTCCTTCAGCGGTCAAATCTAGGACCTGTGATACTTGGCTTTCTTTAAGACCCAATTTCTGGGCAATTTTTTCAATATTTAAATTTTCCATAACACTTCTATTATATCATAATATGAAGCTGAAAAATCTATAAAGACTAGTTTAATCCATCTTTTTCTTGTTAAGATGAGTCCACTGTCTCTAATCCATCATGGCTGAAGATATCATTTTTTTTCGTTTGGTAGTATAATAGAATTATTATTTTAGAAATGAGGTGGCCCTATGGCTGTGAAATTTACCAAAACAGATGATTTAGACAAGATGTTCGAGGAGTTTGCGACCCTGCCCAAGCTTGAAAAAGTAGAATTTCCAGATGACAAAAAGAAAAAAGAAGCGCAAGAAAAGGCTAAAAAAGCATGAGTTTCTTTTCTAACCTTCCTTCCAGCGTCTTACAGGCTGGTGCCATCTTTCTCTCCATCATCATTGAAGCCTTGCCTTTTGTTTTGATTGGAAGTATTATTTCCGGCTTTATCGAGGTGTATGTCACGCCAGACAGGGTTTATCACTTCCTGCCCAAGAACAAATGGGCTCGGATTTTCTTTGGGAGCTTGATCGGTATAGTCTTTCCGTCCTGTGAGTGCGGAATCGTTCCTATTATAAATCGATTTCTGGAAAAGAAAGTTCCCAGTTACACGGCTGTGCCTTTTCTGGTAACGGCTCCAGTCATCAACCCCATCGTGCTCTTTGCGACCTACTCAGCCTTTGGTAATTCCTTCCGAATGGCTCTGCTTCGTGCCTTAGGTTCTATGGTCGTGGCTATTCTTTTAGGGATCTTTCTGGGCTTCTTTGCAGACAGCAATATTCAAAAAGAAAATCGCAAGGCTGTGCATGAGCATGACTTTTCACATCTCAGTAAGGGACAAAAGCTTTTTCAGGTCTTTGTGCAGGCCATTGACGAATTTTTCGATACAGGCCGCTATCTGGTCTTTGGCTGTCTCTTCGCCAGCATAGTACAAGTCTATGTGCCAACCAGAATCCTGACCTCTATCAGCTCAACACCAGCTGTTGCTATTCTCCTGCTCATGCTGCTATCCTTCCTGCTCTCACTTTGCAGCGAAGCTGATGCTTTCATCGGAAGCTCTTTGATTGCTAGCTTCGGCTTATCGCCAGTCTTAGCTTTCTTGGTCATTGGGCCTATGCTAGATGTCAAGAATCTGCTGATGATGAAAAACTACTTTAAGACACGCTTTATCTGGCAATTTATCAGTCTAGTTACCGTCGTCGTCTTTCTTTACTCTTGGCTTGTGGGGGTAGTGCTATGATTCGATTTCTAATCTTAGTCGGCTACTTTGAGATCACCATGTATCTGCAGCTGACAGGCAAGCTTAATCAATATATCAACCTTCATTACTCCTATCTGGCCTACTTGTCTATGATTTTGTCCTTTATCTTGGCAGTCGTGCAGCTGATCATCTGGATGAAGAAGATGGAGGTTCATAGTCATTTGACCTCTCGCTGGGCTAAGTTAGGCAGCGTGCTGCTCCTTGTCATTCCGCTTTTTGTGGGAATTTTCTTTCCAACTGTCACCTTGGATTCGACCACCGTTTCGGCTAAAGGATTTCATTTCCCGCTGGCTGAGGGAACTTCAACTGCTATTCAGCAGGACGAAGGCACTACCAGCCAATACCTGAAACCAGACACCAGCACCTACTTTACCAAAGGGGCTTACGAAAAAGAAATGCGGGCAGCCGCCAAGAAATATGTCAAGCAAGATACCATTCAGGTCACAACTGAGAACTACATGGAGGTCATGGAGGTCATCTATGATTATCCCGACGAGTTTGTAGGCAAAACGCTGGAATTCACCGGCTTTGTCTACAACGACTCTAGCGACCAGAAGAGTCAATTTCTCTTTCGCTTCGGCATTATCCATTGTATCGCCGACTCAGGTGTCTATGGCCTCTTGACGACTGGAAATACCCAGCATTTCGAGAATAATACCTGGATTCATGCCAAGGGAAAACTTGCCATGCATTACCATAAAAGTCTGGGACAAAGCCTGCCAACTCTAGAAGTTGAAAGCTTTGATAAGGTAGAAAAACCGGACAATCCTTACGTTTATCGAGTCTTTTAAATCCAAGCACCTATGAAAGCCAATTTTTATAGGTGTTTCTTTTATATGCCATTCTCTACCCTTTACTCAGTTGCTCTGACCGACTTTTCTAAATTAGAAGAGACTTGATGAAGCTCGCTCTTTAATTTTTTTCTCTCCTCTCTTAGAAAATCATGCTACAATAATACTATCTCATTTGAAAAGGAGTTGTTTTTATGAATCAAGAAAAAGTAAAGAAACGAGATTTGCTTTCTATTCTGGCTGTGGCCTTAGTCACCTTTGCTGGAATTCTTTCAGAGACCAGTATGAATGTGACCTTTCCCCACCTCAGCAAAGTATTTGGTCTGAGCTTAGGAGTGCTGCAATGGATTACAACTGGCTATCTGCTGGCCGTCGCCATCACCATAACTTTAGGCGCAACTCTAGCCCACAATTGGACGGAGCGACGCATCCTCTTTACCTCACTTTCCATCTTTACCCTTGGTAATCTGATTGCTATGATTGCCCCAGACTTTACTTCCCTTATGCTGGGACGGATCCTTCAGGGGGGAGCGACTGGGATTGCCATTCCACTTATGTTTAATCTCATCGTGGAGCGGATTCCTCGGCAGAAAATCGGCTTTTATATGGGACTGAGTGGTCTAGTTATCAGTCTGGCACCAGCCATCGGTCCGACCTACGGAGGATTCATGATTGGCTCCTTCGACTGGCACATGATCTACAGCTTTATCATGCCAGTTCCCATTCTCTCTTTTTTACTGGCTTATGTTAATTTGGAAAATTCGGCAGGCAAGAGCAAGCGTCCCTTTGATGTACTGGGCTTTCTCTCGCTCGCCACAGCTCTTTCCTTTTCTCTGATGACCATCTCCAGTTTGGAAGGGGGCGATAGTGTCAATTGGCTCTATCTAGTTATTTTCCTCCTTTCCTTTGCCTTTTTCATCTGGCGGAGTCTGACTGTTCAACACCCATTTCTGGACATCCGTATCTTAAAAGAACCAACGATTTTCTTTGGAATTCTGCCCTTTTTAATCTTCCAATTCTCCAACCTTTCCAGCAATTTTCTCATTCCCAACTTTCTCGTACTGGTCAAGAATGTCTCTACTGCCCAAGCTGGATTTTCCCTCCTTCCCGGAACTATGATCGGGGCTTTTATGTCGCCTTTTCTGGGAAAATTGTACGATAGCAAAGGCCCAAAACTATCTCTGCTAGGCGGGAATTCCCTAGTCTTTCTGGTCATGATTGTCTTTAGCTTCTTTACAAGCTGGCTCAATCTGCCTTTAATCTTAGGATTTTATATCCTCTTTACTCTGGGCCGCAACATGGCCTTCAACAATACTATGGCTTTATCGGCTTCTCAAGTCAGCAGAGAAAAGACAGCGGATGTAACTGCCCTCTTTCAACTAGCACAAACCTTTGCTGGTGCCTTGGGAACGGCAATTGCAGCTGTCCTGCTTAATCAAGCACCTGACACGACAAGCGGCGTCCACAATGTATTCAGCCTCCTGCTCCTTCTCGCAATAGGCAACTTTATTTTCTACTATTTCCTGTTTCGAGCGATTCATCAGAAGAAAGAAGCCTAATTTTCTATCCCGACTTCCCCTCGGGATATTTTCTTTGGTCAAATCCAGATTTTTCAAATACAATTTTTCTGAAAATTGTGATAAAATAGAGACAATCACATTTAGATAGGTAATAGATCTCATGTCTTCAAAAGTTATTATTACAATTTTCGGTGCCAGCGGAGACTTGGCTCAGAGAAAACTTTATCCTTCCCTCTTTCGTCTTTATAAAGCTGGCAATCTTTCGCAACATTTTGCCGTAATTGGAACCGCCCGCAGACCTTGGAGCAAGGAATATTTCGAGTCGGTCGTTGTCGAGTCAATCTCAGACCTAGCCGACAGTGCAGAGCAGGCTCAAGAGTTCGCTAGCCACTTTTATTATCAAAGCCATGATGTGCAAGATACCGAGCATTATATCGAATTGCGCAAGCTGCAAAACAAGCTCAACGAGCAATACCAGGCAGAAAATAATAAACTCTTCTTCCTTTCTATGGCGCCACAATTTTTCGGAACCATTGCTAAGCATCTCAAGTCTGAGCAAATCGTTGATGGAAAGGGATTTGAACGCCTGATTGTCGAAAAACCCTTTGGGACAGATTTGGCAACTGCCAGCAAGCTCAATGAAGATCTACTGGCAACCTTTGACGAAGAACAGATTTTCCGTATCGACCACTATCTGGGCAAGGAAATGATTCAAAAGATTTTTGCCATCCGCTTTGCTAATCTGCTGTTTGAAAATGTCTGGAACCGTCAATACATTGATAATGTGCAGATTACCTTTGCTGAAAAGTTGGGAGTTGAAGAGCGCGGTGGCTACTATGATCAATCCGGTGCCCTCCGTGATATGGTGCAAAACCACACCTTGCAACTTCTCTCCTTATTAGCCATGGATAAGCCAAAGAGCTTTACCAAAGACGATATCCGAGCAGAAAAGGCCAAAGTATTTGAGCGCCTCGTTCAGCCAAGCGAGGAAGATTTGAAACGTTTCTTCATTCGCGGCCAGTACAAGTCTGGCAAAATCAACGGCCGAAAATACATTTCTTACCGTAGCGAACCAAATGTCAATCCTGAGTCTACTACTGAAACCTTTGCCTCTGGTGCTTTTTTCATTGATAGCGACCGCTTCCGTGACGTTCCTTTCTTCTTCCGAACAGGGAAACGCCTCACCAAAAAAGGCACCCATGTCAACATCGTTTTCAAACAGATGGACTCCATCTTCGGTGAGCCTCTCAAACCAAATGTCCTAACCATCTATATCCAGCCAACTGAAGGGATTTCACTCAGTCTCAATGGCAAGGAAGTTGGAGAACTCTTTAATCTAGCTCCTATCTCATTGGATTATCGGACAGATGCCACAGCTTCAGGAGCTTCTCCAGACCCTTATGAAAAATTAATTTTTGATGTCCTTAATAACGACTCAACTAATTTCAGTCATTGGGACGAAGTAAAAGCCAGCTGGGAGCTCATCGATCGCATCGAAGAACTCTGGAGCCAAAATCAAGTGCCACTCCATGAATATCCTGTCGGATCTATGGGACCAGAAGCCTCCTTCGAGTTACTCGCCCAATTTGGAGCAAGCTGGCAATGGCAACCTGATAAAGAATAATACATACAAAAAGAGAGTGGGACAGAAATCGGTCATTCGTTAGAATTCGATTTCGTCGTCCCACCTCCGCACAGTTGAGTAGAGCTGTAAAAGCTGATGAAATCAGCGTAGTAGAGCCCACTCAACCACTGCGTCTTGCTCGACAATCCAAAGACAATTGAGAGGCTAGGACTTTTGTCCCAGCCTCTTTTTTAAACTCTTAAAGCTCTGCTAGTCTTTCTATTACAGCCATTCCTTGTAACGCTTGATATAAAGGCCTTTCACAAGGGTTACGCTAACCATATAAAGCACAATAATCAAGAAAAGGCAAAGGAAATAGGTGCCATTGAGTGGGGCAGTCTTCAGAACTGACGCAAAGAGGCTATAAGGCAAGGAAGTGACAAAGAGCGCTGCCGCCATGGTCGTCACAATGACAGACAAAGCGGGACGACTTTGCACAAATGGCAGCTTAGGTGAGCGCAACATGTAGATGACCATGGTCTGGGTCCACATAGACTCAATAAACCATCCTGTTTGGAAAAGAGTGATAAAGGTCACTGCCTGTTCAGTACCAGCTTGATAGCTGCCTCCTGTGATCATAGGAACGATAATAAAGTAGAGCACCAGATAGGTCAAAACATCAAAAACGGATGAAATCGGTCCAATCCAAGCCATAAAACGGGTAATGGAACTAGCTGACCAGATATGAGGCTTCTTAAGAAATTCACTATCTACATTATCAAAGGGCAGAGCGATACAAGACAAATCATAAACTAGATTGAGGACAATCAGATGAACTGGTGCCATAGGAAGAAATGGCAAAAAGATACTAGCAAAGAGGAGAGAAAAGATATTCCCAAAATTGGAACTGACCGTCATCTTGATATACTTAGTCATATTGGCATAGACCTTGCGTCCCTCTACCAGTCCTTTCTCCAGAACCATGAGATCCTTGTCCAGCAGAATGACATCTGCCGTTTCCTTGGCAATATCGACAGCCGTATCAACAGAAATACCAACATCTGCTACTTTCATAGAAGGCGCATCATTGATACCATCACCCATGTAGCCAACCTTGTGGCCATTGGCCTTGAGCTGGAGGATGATCCGAGCTTTTTGGTCAGGTGAGAGCTTGGCAAAGACTGTCGTGTTCTCCACTGCCTGACTCAATTCCTCATTAGATAGAGCATCTACCTCTACACCTAGCAAGATATTGTCTACATCTAAGCCAACTTTTTCACAGACTGCTTGGGTTACCTTATCATTATCACCCGTCAAAATCTTAGTGGCAACACCGTATTCAGCCAAAGTTTCAATAGCTGGAGCTGCGGATGACTTAGGTGGATCTAGAAAGGCCAGATAGCCCGTCAAAATCATATCGGACTCATCCTTTACTTCATACTCATAATCTTCTTCTAGGTCTGACTTGTAGCTAACACCAAGCACGCGCAGCCCCTGCTCATTGAGTTGAGCCACTTCCGCAAGGATTTCCTGACGAATCTCTTCAGTTAGTTCTGTAATACGATTTTTGTATTCTACATAGCTAGAGATGGCCAGCATTTCCTCCAAGGCCCCTTTGGTCACCATGCTGATGACATCCTCATCATCCTTGACGATGACACTCATGCGGCGGCGTTCAAAGTCAAAGGGCAGCTCATCAATTTTCTTAAAGGTTTGGTCTAAATCACGAACAATCTCATGCTTTTCCGCTTCTTTCTCCGTCCGATTGATAATAGCCCGATCCATGAGATTTTTAAGGCCCGTTTGATAATAGGAATTGAGAAAAGCACGACGGAGCACTGCCAAGTCCAAATCACCATGAATATCCAGCGGGTATTCCAATACAATCTCGTCTTGAGTCAGTGTGCCCGTCTTATCCGTACAAAGGATATCAATAGCTCCTAGGTCCTGAATAGCGTTCAGCTTCTTAATCACGACCTTTTCCTGAGCCATAATAATGGAACCTTTAGCCAAGCTCGCTGTGATAATCATAGGCAGCATTTCTGGGGTCAGGCCGACCCCAACACTGAGGGCAAAGACACCTGCTTCCAGCCAGTCGCCGTCTGTCAGACCGTTGATGAAGAACACGACCGGAACCATGACCAGCATCAGACGAATCAAGAGCCAGGAAATACTATTCATCTCGCGCTCAAAAGAGGTCGGCTCATCATAGGTATTAAGCGTCTGCTCAATGGCTCCCATCATGGTCTCATCGCCAACCACCAGCACCAGAGCTGTAGCTCTTCCGGAAATAACATTGGTTCCCATAAAGGCCAGCGACTCTGTTTCTAAAAGGCTATCGAGATTTTGCCCATCCGCCTTGGTCAAACAGATCTTTTCTACTGCATCACTTTCCCCTGTCAGGCCGGACTGCTGAACAAAGAAATCACGCGAGTCCAGCAGCAGCACATCTGCAGGAATCATGTCTCCAGCACTGAGCTTGATGATATCTCCTACAACAAGCTCATCAATGGGCAGTTCCTGCTCTACTCCTTCTCGAATGACTGTAGCTGTGTTGACAATCAGCCGAGACAGATTGCTAGCAGCGCGGTCGCTCCGCAGTTCCTGAATAAAACGAATGCCACCGGAAATCAGCACCAGAACAACAATGATGATGGAAGTCGTCGGATCTTCCTCACCAGGCTTAGCCAGCCAGACATTAGTAACTAAAGACACGAGGGCAATCACCAATAAGATGACTGTAAAGGGGTTAATGATGGACTCGTAAATTTTCTTGAAAATAGAGTCTTCCTGACCCTTTGTGATGACATTTTCACCATAGAGGTCACGATTTTCTTCGACCTGCTCTTCTGTCAGGCCCCGAAAGGAACTCTTGTAAAATGCCAGAGTTTCTTGCACAGGAAGCTGCAGAGCAGCAACTAATCTTTCTTTTACTGTTTTCATTGGTTTCTCCTTTATGTATGATTGATAATTTTCATACACAGGGACCAATCACTTTATGAGGACAGAACGACACAAATCAGCGATTGGCTGTGTATGTGCGGTTCCGGATGATCGTCAATTTGTATCGTACTTCTCCTTTCTTAGTTTATAAAAGCAGTTAATAATCCCAAGATGCCTGCAAAACATCAAAAGTGGCATTCATCTTCTGTGTCCATTCTTGCAAGTCGGGAAAATTTTCTTTCAAAGAAAATCCAATGACTTCTTCACGTAAATTCCACCAATCTACAAGAGCAACTACTTGGATTGTTGCAATATTTAAAGAAAGTCCCTGCTCAGTAGCCAGTTTCTCTAATAAAGCCAAACTCCGGACATTTCTCTCTTCAATTTGCTGATGTCTGTCTTTCCACCAATGCTCTTTTTCATGGAAAATTTTTTCCGCAACCATCGGCATTGTGTTTTCCAAAATTCCTTCAGCAACGGACAGTATGTTTAAAACGTGCCACTTCTCTATCCCATTAGGAAAAAGCGGAGTTTCCTGACCTAGCTCGTCTAAATATTGGGAAATTAAATCACTACCATACAACCATTCTCCATTGGAAGCTTGAAAAGCAGGAATTCTACCCAAAGGATTATCTTGATTATGCGGTGAATTTTTGTCGAAAGCCACCTGAACTTTCTGAATATCCACTTGCTCCTCTAAATGATGGTGTAAAATTATAGCATAGACTTTACGCGCAAAAGGACTGGTACTAGAATACCATAATTTCATTACTATTCCTCCTTCTTTTTCTTAAGAGGCAGGCAATCAACTATTTCTACTCTTGAAATATTTTCAGCAAAAAAGAAGACCCTGCCAATTCTCGACAGGGTCGTTTGCATGTCAGGTTATTCGCTTCATTGTTTTAAACACAGATAAAACAAGCATTCACCGTTCAAGCTTTAACTCCATAAGGCGATGAAATGAGCTTAGTCTTGACCTTTGCGATCAGGACTGTTGACCAACGAGTAGTGTCTCCACTGCTTTGCGGTAGTCATCCGTATCCTTATGGTAGCCTCACCTACCGATTGACACTATTACTATACTCCTCTTTAGAAAGATTGTCAATAAAGAGAGCTATTTTTATTTTATTTTGGTAAAACTTCCGCAATCCGTCGACAAATCTCTTTGATCATAGTCTTCGGTGCAGCTGTATTGAGACGAGCATGTCCTTTGCCTTCTTGGCCAAAATCACTTCCCCGATTCAGGACAACCTTAGCCTCTTCTCGAAGCAAGTGAAAGAGCTGGTCATCTGTCAGCCCATAAGCTGAAAAATCCAGCCAAGCTAGATAAGTTCCTTGAGGCTTCATGACTCGCAGACGCGGTGCTTCCTTAGCAAAATAATTGACAACAAAATCAATATTTTCCTCTAAGACAGCCTTGAGCTCTGTCAACCAAGATTTGCCATAACGATAGGCAGCTTCCGTCGCTAAAAAGCCAAGACCCGAAATTTCATGCTGGTTATTGGCCAGTTGGCGCTTTTGAAACTCCTTCCGTAGGCTAGGATTCTCAATCACTGCATAGGAATTTTTTGTCCCAGCAATATTAAAAGTCTTAGTCGCACTGGCTAGAATCAGGCTAAAGTCCTTAAAGTCAGGCGAGACAGTATTGAAAGACTGGTGTTTATGGCCAAATAGCGTCAAGTCTTGGTGAATCTCATCTGAAACTACGAGAACGCCATACTTTTGGCAGAGACGACCAATCTTCTCTAAAACTTCCTCTTCCCAAACTCGACCGCCAGGATTATGCGGATTGCAAAGTACGTAAATCTTAACTTCATTGTCTACGATGTCCCGCTCCAGTTGCTTAAAGTCAATCTGAAAAAGACCGTCCTGTTCTATCAAGGAATTAGTAATCAACCGACGATTATTTAGCTTGACACTGCGAGCAAAAGGCGGGTAAACAGGAGTGTTGATCAGAACGGCATCGCCTTCCTCGGTAAAAGCCTGAATAGCCGTTGAAATAGCAGGTACAACTCCCTCTATAAAGACCAAGGCTGCCTGGTCAAATGTGTAGCCATGCTCATCCCGCTCCCAAGCTAGAACGGCATTGATCAACTCCTCACTAGCATAGGTATAGCCATAGACTAACTGATCAGCGTAATCATGCACAGTTTGCTGGATTTCAGGCAGGACTTCAAAGTCCATATCTGCAATCCAGGCTGGCAGGACTTGACTGTCTTTCTCCGCCTCTTTCCATTTATAAGTATGCTGGCCAATCCGATTGGGTGCTGTTTCAAAGTTATAACTTCTCATATTAGTCCTCCAAGGCTGCTCGTAAATCGTCTACCAAATCTCGACTATCCTCAATGCCAATCGACAGGCGCAGCAAATCATCAGTCAAGCCATAGGAATGACGCACTTCAACAGGAATATCTGCATGAGTCTGGGTCGTTGGATAGGTAATCAGGCTCTCCACTCCTCCTAAACTTTCCGCAAAGGTAAAGACTTTCAGGCTATTTAGGAGATGAGGAATCTTGCTTTCATCGACAACTTTAAAGGAAATCATGCCGCCTTTACCTGGATAGAGAACTTCTTTTACTGCAGGAGATGACTCCAGAAATGCAACTACTTTTTGCGCATTCTGAGTAGAGCGCTCCATACGAAGAGCTAGCGTTTTGAGACCACGCAAGAGCAGATAGCTATCAAATGGAGACAGGACTGCTCCAGTTGTATTGAGATTATAGAAAAGCTTATCATAGATGGCAGTATCATTGGTCATGATGGCCCCAGCCAAGACATCATTGTGCCCACCCAGATACTTGGTCGCTGAGTGCAGAACAATATCAGCTCCATCCTCCAGCGGTCTTTGGTAAATCGGGCTGTAGAAGGTATTGTCCACAATGACAGCTGCTCCTCGCTCATGAGCCGCTTGGGAAATGCGAGCAATGTCAAACTCTACCATAAGAGGATTGGTCGGTGTCTCGATATAGACAATATCTATATCCTCTGTTAGCTTGTTCAGGAGTTCTTCTTCCGTATTAGCATAGGTAAAGCTAAAGCGTCCTTCCGCTTCGACCTGAGCAAACCAGCGGAAAGAGCCACCATAGAGATCCCGAACAGCCAAAACCTTACTGCCGACTGGAAAGGCGCTAAAGGCCAGCACAATAGCCGACATACCAGAGCTAGTCGCTAGGGCATAATCTGCACTTTCGATAGCAGCTAGAGTCTCTTCCAAGCTAGCCCGTGTAGGGTTCTTGGTTCGAGTATAGTCATAACCTGTGGACTGGCCAAACTCAGGGTGCTGGTATGTCGTTGAAAAATGCAGGGGGGTTGTTAAGGCACCCGTTGTTGTGTCTGTTTTTACTCCCGCTTGGGCCAACAAGGTATTTAATTTCCGTTCTCTCTCCATTTAACCGTTCCTCTTTTTTTAAAATATTCTACCTTTCTATTGTAACATCTTAAGAAAGTCTTGAGCTTTTTTCTTTTCAAGAGCTAGCTATAGTCTGAAACTATAGAGTAACAATCCAAAAAAAAGAGTCGCTGAACGACTCTTCGTTTCTTATTTCATTCTCAAGCGTTGGCGCAAACTATCTGCCTTTTGTCCGATAAAACGGTCTATGAGCCGAACTTTGAGAGACAGTACGATATAGACGATCATTCCGACTCCTCCAACGGCAGCGACATAGATAAAGCTGTACATTCGATTAGTTGGCTGGAAGATAAAGCTTAGTAGATACTCGACAAGCAGAACCAAGATCACCATGGCAATTGTGAGAATCATACTCAACAGCAGACGCTTCAAGAGGTTCTTAGGATTCAAACCAACAACCTTGCGGATTTCTCTAAACATGAAGAAGATTGGCAGTAAAAGGCCGACGGTCGTTGAAATCAAGGGACCATAAGCATGGAAGAGATTGATCATCGGCACCTGCAGACTGAGCTTGACAAGAACCCCATAAAAGAAGTAGAGAATGGCCTTCTTATTTTGGAACAGAGCTTGAATCATCGGAGCCAGAACTGTATAGGTGCTGAGAATGATCGTCTGCAGCATAGCGCAGATGAAGAGCCCCAGTGCTAGACTATCTGGCTTACCATAGAAAACGGTATAGAGCGGACTAGCCACCAGAACTGCTCCCACTGTTGACGGAAAGATAAAGAAGAGCAACATGCTAAGATTATCTTGCACTAGGCGAGCAGCTGAGCGAAAGTCACCCTTGACATAATTTTCGGTCAAGAGAGGAATCCCGACACCACCGATAGAAGTTGCCACCGCAATTAAAATCATGGTGATTTTATTTGGATTAGCTGAGAAATATGCGAATTGCACTAGGAGCTCTGATTTCGTATAATCGCTAATCTGGGTCATAATGTTGATAAAGGTCGCCTGGTCAATAATCTGGAAAAGCTGAATAGCTGAGCCTGTAATGATAAAGGGAATGGCTTCTCGTATCGTATCCCAGAGGAGGGAGCGACCACTAATTCCCGCGGATTTTTTAGGCTTTCTCATGATAGAGCGTAGCATACCCGTTTTTGCTAGATAGAAAAGTAAGACGAGCATACTTGCCAGCATCCCGACAAAGGCGGCAAAAGTAGACTGGGTCACAGCTTCAACATAGTCACCTGAACCGATTTTCATAATGAAATAAGCTGTCAGTAGCATCCAGATAACCCGAATCACCTGCTCAGAAATCTGGCTGATGGCATACGGTTTAAGATTATTAAACCCTTGGAAAAAGCCCCGAATGACACTCATAGACGGAAAAATGAGCACAGCCCAAGACAAACTCTGCATGACTGGAATCAAGTCAGCCCCGCCACCAGACATTGAGGCAAAAACCGGTGCCATCAAGTACATGATGACTGCAAAGATCAATCCCAATACCAGCATGAACTTGAGGAACTCTCGAATGAGGGCAAAGCTGTGTTCCTCCTTGTCAATGGTATTGTACTTAGCAACTTGCTTGGCAACAGCTACCGGTACTCCTGCTGTGGAAACCAAAAGGAACCAAGCATAGATATTGTAGCCCATGGTAAAGAGACCATTCGCTTCCGCCCCATGCTGTCCCATCCAGATGTACCAAGGAATGATATAGACAGCCCCAAGAAGGCGGCTGATAAAATTACTAGCAGTCAGCCAGGCAGTCCCTCTTAGCATTTTCTGCTGCTGGCTTGTTGTTTCTTGGCTCATAGAAAACCTCTTCTATTTGTTCTTCTTTTATTATAAACTTTTCCTTGCCTCTTGTAAAACATAGCCTTTCGGTTTACAATAGAGATATGATAAAAATTGAATCAATACTAGATATTTTAAAAAAAGACCAAAATTTTCGTGAAATCATCGCTGATGGAGACTACTACTTCAACTATCAGGGCTTGACCTTTGACAAGATTAGCTATGATAGTCGCAAGGCAGATAGTAGAACTCTCTTCTTTGTCAAGGGCGAGCATTTCAAGCGGGAATTTTTAGAAAAGGCTGTAGCAGCTGGGCTAGGGTTTTACCTAAGTGAAACTGACTTCGAAGTCGGAATTCCAGTGCTTCTGGTCAATGATATTAAACAAGCCATGAGCCTCATTGCTATGGAATTTTACGGCCACCCAGAGCAAAAACTCAAACTGTTGGCCTTCACTGGTACCAAGGGCAAGACCACATCGGCTTATTTCGCTTATAATATTTTAAAACAAAGCCACAAACCAGCCCTGCTTTCCACTATGAATACCACTCTGGACGGCAAAACTTTCTTTAAATCAACCCTGACCACTCCTGAAAGTTTAGACCTCTTTGAGATGATGGCTCAAGCTGTAGCCAATGGTCGTACCCATCTCATCATGGAAGTCTCCAGCCAAGCCTATCTTAAAAAGCGAGTCTACGGCCTGACCTTTGATGTGGGGGTCTTCCTCAATATCAGCCCTGACCATATCGGCCCGATTGAGCATCCAACTTTTGAAGACTACTTCTACCACAAACGACTCCTGATGGACAATAGCCGAGCTGTTGTCGTCAATAGTGGCATGGATCATTTTCAAGTTTTGGCTGAGCAAGTGGCCAACTATGACCACGACTTCTATGGACCAGACTCCGCCAATAGCATCCTGCAATCGCAAGCCTTCTCCTTTAAAGCACAAGGGAAGTTGGCTGGTTCCTACGATATCCAGCTGATTGGTCGCTTCAATCAAGAAAATACTATTGCTGCTGGTCTAGCCTGCCTACGACTTGGAGCTTCTTTGGAAGATATTCAAGCTGGTATTGCCCAGACACGAGTTCCGGGACGCATGGAGGTCTTGACCCAGTCAAACGGTGCCAAGGTCTTCGTGGACTATGCCCACAACGGCGACAGTTTGGCTAAGTTGCTGTCCGTCGTACAAGAGCATCAAAAAGGGCAGACCGTTCTTGTACTAGGGGCTACTGGCAATAAGGGAGAAAGTCGACGCAAGGACTTTGGTCTCCTACTCAACCAGCATCCTGAAATCAAAGTCATTTTAACCGCAGATGATCCAAATCGTGAAGATCCGATTGCTATCGCGAAAGAAATTGCTAGCTACATCTCCTTTGAGGTGGACATGATTGCCGACCGAGAGGAAGCTATCAAAAAAGCCCTCAGCCTAACCAATGCTAAAGGCGATGCAGTCATTCTAGCTGGCAAGGGAGCAGATGCCTACCAAATCATCAATGACCAAAAGGTCCCCTATCCCGGTGATTATACACTGGCAGAAAAATACATATAAAAAAGGACTCTTGAAAGTCCTTTTTTATTATCCATTCCACATCACTAAGACGTAGAGCAAGCTGCTGCCTACCATATCAGCAAAGGCGTGTGCCAAAAAGAAAGGCAGCAAGTTTTTAACCTTGTATTTATAAAAGAAATAATAGAACAGACCAAAGACCACGCCAATCAGAAAAGCAGAGACTAGCCCCTGATAGGTATGGACAGAAAAGCGAACCAGCGTTGAAAATGCTAAAACCCACCATTTGCTTTCTTCTTTCACCGATGTGAGCAAGCCTAAGAAAAAGAATTCCTCATAAACACCATTGAAGAGAGAATAGAGAATGACGACAGGTCCTAGCGCAGCTAGTTTGTGAAAAACTTCGACAAAGGTCCAGTCGATATGCTGCAAGATTTCTAAGTCAAAATAATTATAGGAACCGACTAAAGCTGCTATCACATCAGAAGTCAGGCCGACAACCGCAAAAATCAAGGGCGCCCAAAGAATAGACCAAGACAAGCGTAGTTTCAGCTGTTTGAAATCATAATGGCGGATGCCTAGATAGATAAGTGCTAACACCAGCAGGAAAACTTGCAATTTCAAATTGCTCAGTAAGGCAAAATTTTCATCCTCTGGTCTGGGCACGATTACTTGCCCCACAGAGCTGGACATAGTCAGCCAATTTATTGTTGAGGAATAAATAAATTGACCAAACATAATAATTGCTAAAATCAACATATCGAACCATCTAAGGTTCTCCAGTGGTTGCTCGGGATAGATTTTTTTCAACATTGTCATTCTAATTCCTTTCCCAACTTCTATATACTACTATAGCACAGAATATGGCAAAATGACAGGGCAGTTTGTCTAATTTTTCCCTCACTTGAAAACAGGGAGGAAAGAAGCAAGGCTGAGATACGATTATCCCAGCCTCTGATTTTAGTCTTCTTTTTTGAAGGAGTTTTTCAAGCCTTCTACTGCTCCCTCGACAGCTCCTTTTGCATCTTCTACAACTTCCTTGGCTTTAGCAACTGTTTTTTCGACCGCACCTTCTGCTTCTGTCTTGCTATCGCCAGTGACTTTGCCAAGACCTTCTTTGAGAGCGCCTTTGGCTTGATTGAGTTTATCTTCTAGTGACATAAATCTGCCTCCATTCTTTTTCGGTCTTTGATACCGTTTACAGTATTTTAAGACTTTTCAAGGCAAAGGTCAATTATTCTGCTCATTGGCAACATATCAGTCCAATTGGAAGATTAGGCGCTCTTTGTCAAAGCTAGCCTGCAACTCATACTTGCCAGCCGCATTCTGACGAATGTAACCTAGAATCACCAGACTATCGACAAAAATATCTCGACGCTTCTGCAGGAGCTCATCCTTGCGGACATACTTGAGAAGGAAAGTCGTCATATATTTCAGGACATATTCTGGATTCACATCGCCCAAGACAGCATAGAGAGGCTTCTGCTCCTCAGACAGCGGATACTGTCGCTGCATTTTATAAAAATAATTGGACAAGGTCAGTTTATCTCTCTGAAAATCGGTCTTTTCCAGCAAAATAGCCGCATTAGTCTGATTAGCAAGCTGAGTCTCAAAGCTCAAATTCAACAATTCCTGATAGATCGGACAATCATCTCGAATAAAGATTTCCTGATCCAAAGATAGATTTTCTAGTTTCTCCAAAAGCGGGACTTGCTGATAATAGCGCTTATTCTCCCGCCGAATATAGCCCGCCTTGATACATTCCTCCATGAAGCGATCTAGATTGGGAAAGCCCGCAAACTCACGTTTGATTTCTCTTAAAATCACATCATCCTGCTGATCCAGATAATTGATTAGTTTTTCAAATAAGGTCTGTCGTGTCAGCCGAGTCGGATTGAGAATTTTAATCATGGAGCTCTCCTTTAAAAATGAGTTTGGCTGATTGAGCCAACTGACTGGGATTGGTACCAGGCTGCCCTAATGGTACAGCCACTCCCAAATCCTCATAGTAAGCCTGCCAAAATGTAGAAACAGCATTTTCACCATCAGCAAACTGCATGGGAATGGTCTCAAAAATTGACAAAATCTGAGCAATATATTCCGAGCAGTAAAATCCCTCGCTCTCAGCATAAAAACTAGCATTATAAGGCTTTCCAAGATGGGACTTGGCTTCTTTAAAGGCGGCAGAGGCATCTATCTCTGGATAAGCAAAGACATGATAGATGTCCTCTTCTTCCAAAAGCCGGCTCAAGGGCTGATGCGTCACTCCCTTTTCCTGCGTCGCGTGGTAAATTTCACCATCAAAAAAGATACCCACATGGCTATAGGAGCCCGTTGCTGTCCGAATCGCTGCTGCCATTTCGGATTTCCCAACTGTAAACAATAGATCACCATTTTGTAAATCTTGAATCTTCATTTCTCTCGTCTATCAAAAAAGGAGCCGAAACTCCTTTACGTGTGCAGAAAACCAGTGTTTCCTATTTTGAGTTATCACTCAGGAAATTAAGCATTAAAACTTTCAGTCAACTGAGGCACGACTTGTTTCTTACGTGAAACGGCACCAGCCAAGAAAGCATGGTTGTTTTCAAGTTTAAAGTTGAAGGCTGCTTCAACCTTGTCCATGTTTGCGCCAATTGCAAGGATTTCTGAGTTTGAATTCACGATGTCTGTAATCATCAAAACAAAGTCAGAATAGCCATTTGCTGCAATAGCCGCTTGCATTGCTGCCTCGATCTCTGCTTGGCGTTCCAAAACTTCAGCAATATCAACAGTGTTGACTTGGGCTACACGGACATTATTTCCATTCAATTCGAAAGTCTTGGCATCAATGTCGATCAATTCTTCAGCAGATTTGCTTGCCAAGTTTGTACCAGCCTTCAGCATAGCGAGACCGTATTCTTCCAAGTTCACACCTGCTAACTCAGCCAACTCAGGAGCAATATCCTTATCACTTGGGTGTGTCGTTGGAGATTTCAAGAGAAGTGTATCTGAAATCAAACCAGATAACATCAAACCAGCAAGCTCTTTAGGAACTGCCACACCGTGTTCTTTAAACATACGATAAACGATAGAAGACGCTGACCCAACAGGTTCCAAACGCATGTAAAGTGGGCTTGCAGTTTCAAAGTTAGCTACACGGTGGTGGTCCACCACGCCATAAACTTCCACTTCAGCAATATCTGAAACAGATTGTTGGAATTCATTGTGGTCAGTCAAGATGACTTGCTCTGCACCTTCTGCTTTAGCAGATGTGATCACGCGTGGTGCTTCTACACCAAAATAGTTCAAGACAAAGGCTGTTTCTTCATTTGGAGTCCCAAGAGCTACTGCTTCTGTATCCAAACCGTAAGCTGTTTTTGCAAGATAAGCAAAAGCTACAGATGACCCGATGGCATCTGAGTCTGGATTTTGGTGACCAAATACTAGAATCTTAGACATGATAATACCTCTTTGTTTTTAATAATATCTATTCCACTTATTTTACCACAATTATGGGTATTTCACAAAAGGAGAAGGATATTTTCTTGAGAAAAATTGTAGCTTTGCAATAGAGGGCTGAGCTGAACCTTCAAAATAATCATCCAACCTTAACCGTCGATACAAGTACCATCTCCGATGAAAGTCCCCAGAAGAAATATTTGCCTTATCATTTTTATTTTCTGTGAAAGAACAAGAAGTTTTTTATAAAAATCAGCCCTATCATAAGATAGGACTGGAAATTTTATCAATTTAAGAATATGGGCAATTGTCTCTATTGCTTAAGCGACTGTCTTTTCTCCCGCTTAGCCAAAATAGGCAAGATGACTCCCAAACTAATCAAGACAATCGGCGTCAAGATATTTGTCATCAGAGAGAAGCGCCAACCAGCTGGATCAACCGCATAGTCTACCTTAGGAACCATACCTAAAATACAAGCAAAGGCTGTGAAGAGGAAGCACCAAGCTCCAATAGCAAAGCCGACTTTTGGATTTTTAGTAAACTTGTACTCTGCATCCTTGTACTTCTTCCAAGCTTTATTGAGTAACATATAAGCCACAAACACCCAGAGATAACGCATGGGCATAACGATAGAGTTAAGATTGGTCATCCATTTAACTAGACCGTCAATTTCTTTGATTCCAAAGATAGGTAGAATAATCAAGAAGCTGACCAAAATCCCTGTCAAGATGTAACCGTTAATCAGCACACCTTTTGATGTCCGCTTGCGTAGCCAGCTTGGAACAAATTCCTCATCGGCATTATTGAGCAAGATTTGCAGAGGCGCATCAATAGAGAAGGCCAAGGCCGCAATCTGTCCGACCATATTGGTCAGGGCATAGATAACGACTAGCACATTGCCCACACCCCAGTAGTTACCCAGCATTTGGAAGGCTTGATAAGCACCATTACGCATTAAATCTTCAGGAATATTGCTACCGTCAAAGAGCATACCCATGGCTAGAGAGCCTAGAATAGCAGATGCACCAACCATGATAGCCATGACAATCATGCCCTTTGGAAATTCCTTAGCTGGATTGCGAGTTTGGTTAACGTAAGGCGAAATTTTCTCAGCCCCACCGACCGCAAAGACCAAAAGCGAGATAGTTGTAAAGTATGAAAAATCAAAATTAGGAATATAAGTGCTGAGTTTGTCCATATTAGCCGTCGCAAACTGCATGTCCGGCTTGATAAAAGGCGCGCCAACCGCTAAGAGAACAAAGAGGAAGGACATAATCAGCATGGCACTTCCAGCTAGACCGCCAATGACCTTAAGTGTGGACAGCCCCTTGGTGGACAAGTAGAGGAAGGCACCGAAAATCAGCAAGCTAAGAATAACAATCCAATGGAAATCCAAGCTGCTCAAAAAATCGCCATTGCCTTGGATAGCCCAACCTAAAGGAATCAAAACTCCCTGCGGCTTTTGAGCCAAGTAGGGAATATGCACCACCCAGTAAGTCCAAGCCGCAAAATAAGCCAAGCGCTTGGTAGAAGTCTTCTCCACCCAGTCGCTGACACCACCTCCGCTTTCCTTAAAAGTCGATCCTAACTGTCCCACGATGAGGGCATAGGGAATAAAGTAAATGGCCAGGATAAGAATCCAAGAAACAACGACTGAAATCCCCTGTTGGGAGTAGTTGTTGACCACATTTCCCAGACCCCAAACCATATTAAAGGCAATCAGGGACACCATCAGCCAAGTCAGCTGGTTCTGATCTTTTTTCATCATTCATCTCCTTTGAATATAAAATAAATAGTTCCATAAAATTATACCATGTTTTTACATTTTTGTAACCGTCTTCAGCATATTTTGTCCAAAAAAAAGAGCTACCTATAGGTAGCTCAAGTTCAATTCTTAAAGTGAGTTCACGTCAACCTTGATACCAACACCTTGAGTAGTTGTGATAGTCAAGTTTGTTACGTAAGTTCCTTTAGCTGTAGCTGGTTTTGCTTTTTGAATTGTTTCGTTGAACGCTTTGAAATTTTCAACCAATTTTTCAGCTTCAAATGATACTTTACCGATGATTGCTTGAACGTTACCTGCACGGTCAGCACGGTAAGTGATCTTACCACCTTTAGACTCTTCAACTGCTTTAGCAACATCCATTGTTACAGTACCAGTTTTAGGGTTTGGCATCAAGTTACGTGGTCCAAGGACACGTCCAAGACGTCCAACAAGAGCCATCATGTCAGGTGTAGCGATAACTACGTCAAAGTCCAACCAACCGTCGTTGATTTTAGCAACAAGGTCATCTTCACCAACAAAGTCTGCACCTGCAGCTTTCGCTTCTTCAGCTTTTGCTCCACGTGCGAAAACAAGAACGCGTGAAGTTTTACCAGTTCCGTTTGGCAATACCATTGCACCACGGATTTGTTGGTCAGCTTTTTTAACGTCGATATTCAAGTTGTAAGCAACTTCTACAGTTGCGTCAAATTTTGCAAAGTTAGTTTCTTTTGCAAGTGCTACAGCTTCTTCTACGCTGTATGCTTTTGTGCTGTCGATTTTTTCAAGAGCAGCACGAAGTTGTTTGCTTTTTTTAGCCATTTTCTATTCTCCTTGTAAGTGGTTCAATCGATTTTCATCTCCCACGTCACTTCTCGAAATGATGAAGTCTTGCGGGTTATATTGGGGGTGTTATTGATTAGTCAACAACAGTGAATCCCATAGAACGAGCAGTACCTTCGATCATACGCATTGCAGACTCAATGTTTGCTGCGTTCAAATCTGGCATCTTAGTTTCTGCAATTTCTTGTACTTGTGCACGAGTAACTGTAGCAACTTTCGTTTTGTTAGGTGTACCTGATCCTTTTTCAACACCTGCAGCTTTTTTCAAAAGAACAGCAGCTGGTGGTGTCTTTGTAACGAAAGTAAATGATTTATCTTCGTATACTGAGATAACAACTGGAATGATCATACCAGCTTGATCAGCTGTACGAGCGTTGAACTCTTTTGTGAATCCCATGATGTTGATACCAGCTTGACCAAGAGCAGGTCCAACCGGTGGAGCTGGAGTAGCTTTACCAGCAGGGATTTGCAATTTTACAAGTTTTTCGACTTTTTTAGCCATTTTTAAATCCTCCTTTGTGGTTTTGGCGGTAATTAGAGATTTTTACCTCCCACAAGTATGCTTTTTGCATACTTTTCTATTATACACTAATCTTTTCAAAATGCAAGAAAAATTCTTATATTTTCTTATTTTTATGGTAAAATGGTTACATGGTATTATTAAAAATTGCTTCTGTATTATTTATTTTTTTAACACTTATCTTATCGATTATCGCGGTGAAGGTCTTCAAGCTAAGAAAATTTGGCTTGAATTTTGCAGATTTGGCTTTCCCTTTTTTTGCTATAGAGTTGTATATCATTTCAGACAAAGCCTTCTACCATAGTCTTTTACCCCACCTATTATTCGTCTTGTCTGGCCTGTCTATCGCTATCACAGCTTATTTTCTCAGGAAAAAACGGACTTTCTACTATCCCAAGTTCTTTAAATTCTTCTGGCGAGCTGGTTTTATCTTGACTTTCTTTATGTACCTAGCCATGGTCATCGGTCTCTTTTTGTAACAACGTAAGACACGCCCCCATTGGTTATAGCCGATGGGGTTTTCGTATGCGGAACTTACAAGTCATGTTTTTACTGAGAAACAAATATCTTCCGATTCTCTTAGTCTTATTCGTGAATCTCCAGAGGCAGGCCATCGGGATCAAAGAAGAAAGCCATCTTACGACCATCAAAGTCGTCATAGCGCAGCTCGGTATGGGGAATCTCCAATCGGTCAAATTCCGCTAGCATTTCTTCAACATTTGTTACTCGGAAAGCCAGATGCCGCAGACCAGTATGCTCTGGAGCAGGCAGGGCTGGCCGCTTAGGAGCCTCTTCCTTGATGAAAATTTCCAGCGTCAGATTTCCTTTGCGGACATTAAAGAGAATGTCCTGTTTGTCTGGCCGGTGGTGCTCATCCAGCTGTTCAAAGCCCAGCTTTTCCACATAAAAATCCCTGGTCTTGGCATAATCATGGCCAATAATCGCAATATGGTGAATGCTATCTAGTTTCATAACTTTTTCCTTACTTTTTCCTTTCATTCTTCAGTAGAGAAAATCTGCCGGCTGACTGCTGACAGATTTGTTTTTATCAAATGATTATCTTGCTAGCAAACTAGTGAAAATAAAGATTAATTAGTCTGCAAAACCTTTCTCGGCTTGGTTCCTTCGGCTGGACCGATAACGCCTGCCGCTTCAAGTTCTTCCATGAGACGAGTGGCCCGATTAAAGCCGACCGAGAGTCGCCGCTGGATCATCGAAGCGCTGGCTTTCTGAGTCTCGATAACCAAGGCCTTGGCTTCTTCAAAGAGCGGATCACCTTCATCGTCGCCACCACCAGACTCCATATCACCTTCAGAGACTTCGCCAGGATCAAAATTATCATCATAGTCAGCTTCAGCTTGATTCTTGACAAAAGCTACGATTCGCTCCACATCTTCATCTGAGATAAAGGAGCCCTGCAGACGAACCGGATGGTTTTCATCAATAGGCTTAAAGAGCATGTCCCCACGACCTAAGAGCTTTTCTGCTCCATTTTCATCCAGAATGGTCCGACTGTCTGTCCCGCTGGACACAGCAAAGGCAATCCGAGACGGCACATTAGCCTTGATCAAGCCCGAGATAACATCTACAGATGGCCGCTGGGTAGCCAGAATCATGTGAATCCCAGCCGCACGCGCCTTTTGTCCCAAACGAATAATAGCGTCTTCCACTTCCTTGCTGGCCACCATCATAAGGTCTGCCAGCTCGTCCACGATGACGACGATTAAAGGTAAGGGAACTTGCTTATACTCAGATTGGGCATTGTACTCGGCTACCTTGGCATTGTAGCCAGCAATGTTACGGGCACCGACCTTGGAGAAGAGTTCATAGCGGTTTTCCATCTCGTCTACGACCTTCTGGAGGGCACGGCTAGCCTTGCGAGGATTGGTCACAACAGGGATCAGCAAATGAGGAATGTCGTTATAAACGGACAGCTCCACCATCTTAGGATCAACCATCATAAACTTGACTTCATCCGGTCTGGCCTTCATGAGAATGCTGGCGATAATACCGTTGACGGCCACAGATTTTCCAGAACCAGTAGAGCCCGCTACCAAGAGATGGGGCATCTTAGCCAAGTCAAAGGAGCGTACAGAGCCGTTGACAGCCTTCCCAAGTGGGATTTCTAGGAGCTTGCTGGCATCCGTTTTCGACTGTTCCCAAAGTTCTCGGAAGGTCACGGTCGCAATTTCAGAGTTGGGCACTTCGATCCCGACAAGAGACTTCCCAGGAATTGGTGCCTCAATCCGCACATCCTTGGCAGCAAGAGCAAGAGCCAAGTCATCCGCCAAATTGGAGATCCGATTGACCCGAACGCCGACAGCTGGCTTAACCTCGTACTTGGTGACAGAAGGCCCGATTTCAGCTCGCTCAACAGTAACCTTAATCCCAAAGCTAGCAAATGTTTCTTCCAAAATCTTGATGTTTTCTCGGACAATCCGCTTTTCTTTAGACTGATTTTTGGGCTTATCAGGCGCAAAGAGATTGATGGTCGGTAATTTATAGTCTAGACTTTCTTTGGTCGTAAAATCTACCTCTACGTCCGCCTCTGCTTCTTCTATTTCCTCTTCGCGACCAAAGTCTAGCGGCTCATGAGGATTATAGGCTCCCTCTTCAGCATAGTCCGCCTCGTCAAAGTCCATAGGCGAATAGGACAAGTCCTCGTCATCTAAAATCTCTCCCGTTTCAGAATCTACTTCAGCTTCTGCCTGCTCTACCTCAATGGCTTGCATAGCTTCCTGTGCAGCTTTCTCCTCCTGCTCAAGAAAACGAAGCTGACGTTTTTCTTCCTCTTTTTCCCTCCAATTTTGGAAAGCCACGCTAAATTTCTCAGCAAGATCATAAAGCGACCATGGACTCATGAGCAGAGCCCCCAGCAAAATCAGGAGCAGGCCAATGAAATAGGAGCCGATATTTGAAAAAAGAAAAGAAATCGGAGCATAAAGAGCCGCCCCAATCAGCCCACCACCAGCAAATGAGGACACTTTAAAGGCCAACAAATCTGTCAAGACTCGCGTAAGCGTTGTGGATAAAACCTGCCCTTTCAAATGCAAAACATGAACAAAATAGGCTTGAAAAATTAAGCTGAGTCCTAAGAAAAAGCTGATAAAGCCCGAAATCTTCCCCTCATGTTTGTGCAGCCACTTAAAGAAAAAGAGATAAAACAAGGCAGCTAGAATCGCCACATAAGCCAGACTCCCTACCAGAACCCGAATTAAGTTATAAATGGTGACTCCAAATGCCCCCAGCTTCAAGGCAGCAAACAACAAAACAATAGCCAAAACAAAGGTGACTATCATCCGTCGAATCGCTTTCTGTCTTTCTAATTCCGCTTTTGTCGGCCTTCTCGTAGTCCGACCGTTTCTTGTATTTTTCTTATTTGCCATAACTTTCATTATACCATATTTTAAGATCTTCTAAAGAGAAAACTAGCTGCCTTTTGCAACTAGTTTCTGCTTTATTCTTCTGGCAAAATCAACCAAAAAATGAGGTAGGGAAGAAGTCCAATCCCATAAGCGAAAAAGGAGACTCCCCAGATGACACGAATGATAACCGGATCTATATTAAAATACCGAGCTAAGCCGGAGCAAACTCCCGCAATGATTTTATCATCAGCACTTCTTGTTAAACGTCTTGCCATAATCAAACTCCCTTCAAATCAACGATAGATTTTTATCAAACGAAACCAATGATTTTTATCTTATTTTACCATAATTTTTCCTCAAATAATTGTTGGAACTTCACTATCGCCCTCAAAATCTTCAACTTTTTCTTAATTTGGGAAAGGTTCCTGGATACGCCCTAGTATAAAAGGCGAGAGCGGTCCAACCAAGAGGAAGTTGAGGGGGACTGCCATTACAAAGTTTCTTCCCCAAGCTCCCAAATAACGTTCCACTAACAAGGATTCACCCTAATATTTTGCCAGCGTTTATGATGATCTTTTAAAAAACGAACGGCCAATTCTTTGGCCAAGGATACTACTAAAAGAGCATCTATTTGAAAGGCCGCTATGAAACTAGATGAACAACATAGCTTCCTAAAAATTTCTAGACACAAGTGCTCCATTCCTGATGTATCACATTCATTCTAACATATATATTTTTTCTAACAAGCAGAAATTTCAAGAAAGTGTTTCTATCACTCAGATTGGTAATCCTTAGTTATTTTTGCTAGACTAAGTAGAAGAAAAGCATCGAAAAGGAGAAAACCATGCGAGCAGGTGTGATTATTTATAATCCTTTCTTGGACAAGATTTTGCTGATTCACCGCTGGAAGAACGGACAAGAGTATTTCGTGATTCCCGGTGGAACTATTGAGCCTGGAGAAAAAGCTTTAGAGGCTGCCTTACGGGAAATGAAAGAAGAAGTCAATCTTAGCTTTTCTGTCGATCAGCTGCGCACAGCTTTTTCCCTTAATAATCAGAGCAAAGAGGAGTATTATTTTTACGCTGAACTATGTACGGCCGAGACTCCCCGCATACAAGGCGAGGAGCTTGAGCGCAGTAGTCTCCAAAACATTTACCAGCCCGAATGGGTCAGCTTGCAGGATATTTACAGCCACAATCTGCGCCCAGAAAGCCTCAAATCCCTGCTCTTGGAATTTCTGACGCAGGAAAGTTTGAAAAACTAAAGCACTTATAGTAAAATAGCAATAGTGCATAAACTTATGCTCAGAAAGGTTCCTTATGAAAAAAATCATTCTTTTTAGTCTTTTATCCGCACTTGCTCTAGCAGGTTGCTCCACTAAAGAAGATTCCACTACCAAGTCATCCAGCACCCCCACACAGTCTTCTGCTGCCACTGCTACCGATACCAGCTCTGAGGCAGCTGAAATTCAGAAGCTCCGTGAGCAATACAAGGATGCCATGACAAACGAGAATGCCAACTTCCCGCAGCTATCTACAGAAGTTGCTGAAGACGAGGCTGAAGTCAAGATTATCACAACACAGGGAGACATTCGCCTCAAGCTGTTTCCTAAATATGCTCCTTTAGCTGTCGAAAATTTTCTGACACATGCAAAGGAAGGCTATTATAACGGTGTGATTTTCCACCGCGTTATCAATGATTTCATGATTCAGACCGGCGATCCTAAAGGAGATGGCACGGGTGGCGAATCCATTTGGAAAGGCAAGAATGAGTCTATTGACTCAGGAAATGGCTTCAAAAATGAATATTCTCCTTACCTCTACAACTTGCGCGGTGCATTAGCCATGGCCAATGCTGGAAAAGACACCAACGGCAGTCAATTTTTCATCAACCAAAGCAAGAAAGACTTATCCAAACAATTACCGACCGATACTTTCCCAGCTAAAATCATTGAAGCTTACAAAAATGGTGGAAATCCAAGCCTTGACGGCGGCTATACCGTTTTTGGTCAAGTCATTGAAGGAATGGACGTGGTAGACAAAATCGCTGCCACAGAAACTGGCGATAAAGATAAACCCAAAACAGATATTAAAATCGAAAAGATTGAAATTATAAAAAAATAAGATAAAGTCAACTCGAGCTCTGCTCATCTTATGAGTTAGGTCTTAGTGTCAACAAAATAAAAAACCAGTCCCCAAAAAACGAGGACTGGTTTTACTATGCATTTTTCTAATCATATAGCAGCTCAACTCCACTTTTAAAGTGAGGTATGTAGCTTCTAACTTTTGAGAATAAGGTAGACGCTAAGTCTGCAATTAGATTTTATTGGACATAATTACCACCTGTAAAATGATAATATTCTTCCAGTGTGAGACCAGATTCGGAAATTTCCTTGGCCTCTTTTCCTACATAGCGTAGATGCCAACTTTCGGGCACATAGCCAGTAGAACCCTCCTTGCCAACAGGATAGCGTACTACAAAACCATATTTATAGGCATTGTCCAAGAGCCACTGACTAGCCCCAGCTTCTTCAACTAGATTGCCGCTATTATCAATCAAATCAAAAGCTAAACCAGTTTGGTGCTCGCTGTAGCCCGGTCTCGCCGAATAACGATCAGCCGCATCCTGTCCATCTCGATTCACATAACTTTGATAAAGGCCGACTTGAGTTTGATAGCTACGAAAACCGCTATATTGGTTGCTGATAGGATAACCTTTGGACTGCATATCTGCGATTAACTTAAGTAATTCTGCTTTAGCAGTCGGATCCTCACCTGGATTGTAGTCAGCTGATAATGGATAGTGTTTATTGGCGATGACTATTTCGTCATATTTACCTTGAACGCTATAATAGCTTCCGTTGTAAGAAACATTTTTATCGATAGTTACGTCCTGTTTCTGCTCCTTCTTAGACTCCGCACTATCCGATTCACTCCTTGTATCTTGGCTAGATGAGCGGTCTTTTTCAGCCTCTTTTTTTTCAACAGATACCTTTGAGCTACTTGCCTGCTTGTTTGTACTACTTTCAGTCTTGTCTTTAGCTGCTGAGCAAGCACTTAAAAGCAAGACTGACATTGCTAGAAAAATAAGTTTATTATATTTCATTGTATTCCACTAACTTTCTGAAACTTCAATATTATAGATTGCAAAGGAATTTCCGGTCGGCTTCAAATAGTAAGTTTTATTTTTTCGATTGACACTATTTGGAGTACTATCAATATAGTGAACTGTATAGTCTTCATAAGTTGTCACAATATAGGACCCGTTCTCCTCTCTCACTTCACGGATATCCAAAGCTCCTGGATCGTAATAATCAATTTTCGCCTTCTTGACACCACCACCTGTAGTCCACTCAACCATTTCCTTGTATGCTGGACTAGAAGTGTCATAATATTGAGCATAATAATTAGAACGATTAGAAACCGATCTGAAAACAGCCGTGCGATATTCGCTAAGGAAATTGGTGATTTTTGCCTTGTTAGCTTCCACCTTTTTAGCTTCTTCGTCCTTTTCTTTGATCTTATCTGTCACTTCTTTAGGTAAAGATAAAGCAACATCAAGCGTGTCTCCCTTGACAACAATACTTTCCTTGTTGGTTACAAAAGTGTTATCAGCAACAACAAACTTAGCATAAACTTCCAGTTCTTGATGTGGGACAACTTGAATATCTGTTTCCAAGCTACTACCAATTTCCTTGCCATTTACAACAATTTTAAGGTCTGTTGCATTTGAAGCTTCTGCTGGCATAATAATCTTCAATCGTTTCTTTTCAGATTTAAGATCCAATTTAATTTCATTATTCTTAGCAGTTGCTAAATCAAGCTGAATCTTGCTCTCAATTTCTCCGACTTCCGTCTTCCCTTTCAGGGTAAATTCCTGCTTGATAAAATGATATTTACCAATATTCGTTTCAGCATTCTTACTCAAAGTAAGGCTTTTCTTATCTCCTGCTTTGATGCTCGCATTGTCTAAGTTCGTGTTAACCTTAACCTCTACAGGATAGGCCACTATTTGATATTCCTGGAAAATTCCAAATTTTTTGCTCTTTTCACTCACACCTAAAAGTTTATTCTGATTGTCATCAATATAAGCTGATTTACCCTTTGATTTAGCAATATTATCCAACTCGGTCTCAATATTGATCTCTTGACTCTCTAAGTGCTCGACTAAAGCCCTCGCGTCTGCACGTGTCCACTTATCTGAATTCGTAGAGAGAAGGTTTGCAATTCCATCATAATCCTTTTTAGTAACTGCTTTTGAAAAATCATCCGTCACTACTTTAACACCTGTCACAGATCTCAGATATAGAAAGGCTGCCACCAAAACAGAAACCAAAATAAGAGGAAAAGCAATCAGCATGGCTTTCTTCTTCGACATTCTTTTTTCTGCTTTTTTTATTGCTTTCTGTGGCAATTCCGAATCCAATAATTCAGAGCGGATGGGCAGATTAAGAAACCCTTGATTTCTAGCTTCTAAAAATTCCTCTTTAGTCGGCTTTCTACCAATATTCGTCTCGAAAGCTTGCAGCCAATTCTCCCGTTGCTCTTGGTATTGATCCGATTCTGAAATCTCTTGCTTCTCTTCTTTAGGAGAATCCACAACAGATTCTTCTTTGAAAAACTCTAGGGCTGGTTCCTCTTGCCCCAAATTTTGTTCCTGAGTCACCGAGCTTTGCTTCTCTTCAGCTGCCCCATCGTTACCTTGTCCTGCTGGAGCCGCAATAGAAATAATCTTTCTGGGATCAAAATCAGAACGTTTTCCTTCTAAAAACTCATCTGCGGTTGGCTTTCTGCCAATCACTTGCTCAAAAAGCTCAACCCATTTTTCTTTCGTTGCCATAAATCACCTCCTAAAACCTTACATCATCATAAGACTCATTAGCAATGAGAAAGCGATAAAAGTAAAGATAAATGTAATCACACCATTGACAATAATTGCCAGTAAATATTTATAAAAAGGATCCATTGACGTGCTAGATTTTGAATAAATCAAAGCAAAGGTTGCACCAACCCCAATTAACACTAAGCCGATCCATGCTAGGAAGAGGGATACAGACATAATGCCTAATAAACTAAATAAAGCAGAAAGAGCTACAAAAGGTAAGACAATCGCATAGAGCCGGCCATACCAATCAAATGCCTTATTAAAGCTAAAGCTTTCATCCTTATAAACCATGCGTTTTACAGCAAAACCTCCTAAAATAATGGAGAAAAGAACGAGAGCTACAGCTATCAGTGAGACCACTAACAGTCTAAAATTAAAAGTCGGGCCACTATAAAAGCCAAAACTCACCGAATAAATAAGATTATAAAAGTTATAATTCACCACAATAGCTGCAAAGAAAACAATCAAACCTAGAGAAAGATAGCCATTTAATTTGCTACTTTCAACTTCTGAAGTTGGCGACTTCCAAGCAGAAATAAGCCAGGCCCAGAAACCTTTCATCGTTTTAGAAAATTCACTTGGTTGCGCCGGCTGTTGCTGACTATAGTAGGCCTGTGGACCTTGCTGGAAATTCTGCGCATTGAACTGGCCTTGCGGATTGTTTTGATATTCTTGTTGGTTGAAGCCTTGCGGACCAGAAGATTGAGGCTGACCAACAAACTGGTTAGGTTGCCCACCATTTGGCTGTTGATAAGGATAGCCCTGCTGAGCAAACGATTGTGTTTGATTAGCAAAATGATTTAGGTTTTGCTGTTGCTGAGGAAGCTCTTGATATTGCTGCCCAGTTGGCTGAGCGAACGGGGCTTGTACATTCTGTCCCTGAAAAACATTTTGCGTCTGAGCATAATATTCACCGTTTGAAGGTACTCCTTGCGCTTGTGCAGTTCCTGTCATAGTTGAAGCAGCTTCATTTCCAACTTGAGTCGCACCGACCCCTTCAGGTTCTACAAACTCACCAGTTAGGAAAGCCTGTGCAATTTCTGCATCCGTCGCTGAACGGCCATTCACAGCTTCAAAATATTCAAGCCAATCTTGCTTTAGCATATAAAAATCTCCCATCAATAAATGATTATCCTCATATTAGTATACAAAAAATCAGGTGAAAATTCAATCAAGGCAATAGGCACGCATAAACACCAAAAAATATGAAGTAAGCCAAATACTTTAATCAAAAAGTAAAAAGATCACATCCTATATGGATACTATCTAATTTACTAAACCTCTAAATTATAGAAAAGCCCAAAAACAGAACCCCTAAAAAGCTCTATAATTTCTGTAGTGGGTAACACCACTGTAGGAATTATGGAGCCTATTTCCTTGTAGAAAAAGAGCCCCATAAAATATAAAAAAACAACAGCATTTAGCCGTTGTCTTTTATGAATTAGTATATCGGGAAGACAGGATTCGAACCTGCGACACCTTGGTCCCAAACCAAGTACTCTACCAAGCTGAGCTACTTCCCGATCATAAGTAAAAACGGAGCCATATGACCTCGTTTCCCTT
>NZ_JAPVZT010000007.1:0-106087 GCF_041432495.1 Streptococcus sp. 27098_8_73 | reverse complement strand
CTTGAGTACAAGCCTCAGTGCCTCAATTAGTGCTTCAGATTCAGCAAGTACCAGCTTGAGCACTAGCCTCAGTGCCTCAATTAGCGCTTCAGATTCAGCAAGTACAAGTTTGAGCACTAGCCTCAGTGCTTCACTCAGTGCCTCAGATTCATCAAGCACCAGCTTGAGTACAAGCCTCAGTGCCTCAATTAGCGCATCAGATTCAGCAAGTACAAGTTTGAGTACCAGTCTAAGTGCCTCTGATTCAACAAGTACAAGCATGAGTACTAGTCTAAGTGCTTCAATCTCAGCAAGCGAGAGTGCCTCGTCTTCTGTAAGCAGTAGCCAATCAGTCTCAACAAGCGAGAGCACTTCAGTGTCATTGAGCGCTAGTGCGTCAGCTCTTGCAAGTGAAAATGATTTGGCATCACTGAGCGTAAGCGAATCTCTATCAGCAAGCGCAAGCTTCAGCACTAGTGTATCGGCTTCACTCAGCGCGTCAGATTCAACAAGTACAAGTGTAAGTACATCTACATCGCTTAGTGATAGCCTTTCAAGCAGCTTGAGTACAAGTGTGTCACAAGAGTCAAACTCATTCAGCTACAGTAAGGGTGATCCAACCAGCGAGTCTAAGCCAGAGTTTAACCCGCCAAGCTACCTCGCATCTGTAAGTGCAAGTACTTCAGCTTCTGTAAGTGATAGTCAGTCTATCTCTACTTCATTGAGTACAAGTGCAAGCATTTCAGGATCAATCAGTGCCAGTCATGCTATCGCTGACGATTCACTTTCAGCAAGTGCCTACTTGAGCATGAGTGTCTCTGTTTCATTGAGCACATCTGCAAGTGTGTCACTGAGTGATAGCGCAAGCATCTCTACTAGTCTGTCTGAAAGTGCATCTGTATCTAGTGTTACAAATCACTCTCAAGCACCTAAGCCACAGCCTGCACAACCAGAAAAAGTTAAGGTTACTCCAAATACTAAAGCTTTACCAAATACAGGAACTGCCAATAATCCATTAGCAGCTCTTGGATTAGGAATAGCAACGTTGGCATCAGCCTTTCTCAAGAACAAAAAGAAGAAAGAATCAACATCTGATGTGAATTTGGAAGACTAATCTTAAAACCTAGCTAAAATGATACCAGCACTTTAGCGATGGAAAGCAAATCCCAGATAGCCGTAGGCTATCTGGGGTTTTTGCTTTTTGCATGTATAGAATGTGAGTTATGCTGAGATAAAAGATAAACTGGGCAATTTAGATGTTTTGAGCCTGAGACTAGAAAGCGATGAACCAAGCTAAAAATATTGAAATTTAGTTCTGTCTACTTGTCTTTTCTTGTAGTGAGAGGGCCTTGTTGCTTGCTCTAGTTTGCTCTTGAGTATGAAGAAAATAAAAGTTTCAAAATGAGCAAAAATAATTCAATTCTTTTTTAGAAAAGGCTTGTGAGATTAGGCTGGATGTTTTAAAATAGTATAGGAGATTATCCGCTATTTATTTTTCGGAGGAAAAGAAATGTCCATTAATTGGCAAGAAATTATATTTAGCTTTTTAGGAGGCTTGGGGCTGTTCCTGTACAGTATTCGTATGATGGGTGACGGCTTGCAGCAGGCGGCAGGAGATCGTCTGCGCTATTTCATTGATAAGTACACGAGCAATCCTTTTTTAGGTGTGCTAGTTGGAATTGGGATGACAGCCCTGATCCAGTCTAGTTCAGGTGTGACAGTGATCACAGTTGGTCTGGTTAGTGCGGGGCTGTTGACCTTGCGCCAGGCTATCGGGATTGTCATGGGGGCCAATATTGGTACGACCGTGACTTCCTTCATCATTGGTTTTAAGTTGGGTGATTATGCACTTCCTTTGCTCTTTATCGGTGCGGTTTGCCTATTTTTCACAAAAAATCGCTCTGTTAACAATATCGGGCGCATCTTCTTTGGTGTTGGCGGGATCTTTTTTGCCCTCAATCTCATGAGTGGAGCCATGGAGCCGCTTAAAGATCTGCAAGTCTTTCGAGACTATATGGTTCAGCTAAGTAAAAATCCAGTTTTAGGTGTCTTTGTCGGAACGGGTTTGACCCTGCTCATCCAGGCATCATCAGCGACCATTGGGATTCTACAAAATCTCTATGCCAGCAATCTCATTGATTTGCATGGGGCCTTGCCTGTCCTCTTTGGTGACAATATCGGAACGACGATTACAGCGATCATCGCTTCCTTAGGTGCTAATATCGCAGCCAAGCGTGTCGCTGGAGCCCATGTGGCCTTTAATGTTTTGGGGACAATCATCTGTATGATTTTCTTGTTGCCTTTTACATCGCTGATTCAGTGGTTTGAGACAGCCTTGCATTTGTCACCAGAAATGACCATTGCCTTTGCCCACGGGACTTTTAATATTACCAATACCATTATCCAGTTTCCTTTTATTGGCTTTTTAGCATATTTGGTTACCAAGTTGATTCCGGGTGAAGATGAAACTGTTAAATACGAATCTCTTTACCTTGATACGATTTTGATTGACCAAGCGCCATCACTGGCTTTGGGAAATGCTAAAAAGGAACTCCTTCACTTGGGTGGCTACGCGGCTAAATCTTTCGAATTGGCCTATGATTATATTATTAACTACGAAGAAAAATCAGCTGAGAAGGGTCATAAGACTGAGGAAGCTATCAATGCCATTGATGATGAATTGACTCGCTACCTGATTGTCCTCTCTGGTCAGCAGCTCAATCCAAAAGAGAGTGAAGTCTTGACTAGCATTCTGGACTCTAGTCGTGATTTGGAGAGAATCGGTGACCACTCAGAAGCTTTGTTGAATTTGACAGACTACTTGCACCGTAAGAAAGTGGAATTTTCACCAGCTGCCTTAGCAGAGTTGGAAAACATTTATCAACTGACCTTGGACTTTATCAAAGAAGCTTTGACTTCTGTGGAAACAAATGATGTGGAATTGGCCAACACTTTAGAAGCTAAGCATACAGCTATTGACAAGCTAGAACGCAGCTTGCGCAAGACTCACATTGCCCGTCTCAACAAGGGAGAATGTACGCCTCAGGCTGGGGTCAACTTCATCGATATTATTTCCCACTATACTAGAGTTGCTGACCACGCCATGAATTTGGCTGAGAAAGTACAGATGGAACAAATTTAAAACAGGAGGCTGGGACAAAAGTCCTAGCCTCTCAATTGTCTTTGGATTGTCGAGCAAGACGCAGTGGTTGAGTGGGCTCTACTAGGCTGATTTCATCAGCTTTTACAGCCTTACTCAACTGTGCGGAGGTGGGACGACGAAATCGAATTCTAACGAATCACCGATTTTTGTTCCACTCTCTTTTCTTGATTTAAATAATATAATAAATTTTTCTAAAAAAGAGGTATAGACCATTTACAAATAAAATAGAAAGCGTTATAATAGAGTCAATAGAAATAGAACAAGGGAGGCAGTCAGATGCCTAAATATATCAAAGCCGATCAGTTCTTCTATCCTCAAGGAATTCGCAAAGGTGGATTTTTGGAAGTGATTGATGGAAAATTTGGAAAATTAGTAGAGGAAGTCCCTGCGGATGCAGAAGTGGTGGATTATACAGGCTACTCTGTCGCACCAGGTCTGGTGGATACCCATATCCATGGTTTTGGTGGGGTCGATGTCATGGACAATAACATCGAAGGTACCCTCCATACCATGAGTGAAGGGCTTTTGACGACTGGGGTGACTAGTTTCTTGCCGACTACGCTGACATCATCTTACGAGCAACTCCTAGCTGTGACGGAAAATATTGGTGCGCGCTATCAAGAAGCAAGTGGTGCCAAGATTCGCGGTCTCTACTTTGAAGGGCCTTACTTCACCGAAAAGTACAAGGGTGCCCAAAACCCAGCCTACATGAAGGATCCTCGTATGGATGAATTTCGTGCTTGGCAAAAGGCAGCTAATGGTCTGCTTAATAAGATTGCTTTGGCACCTGAGCGTGAGGGCGTGGAAGAATTTGTCCGCACCATCACTGATGAAGGTGTGACAGTTGCTTTGGGGCATTCTAACGCAACCTATGATGAAGCCAAGACTGCGGTCGAAGCAGGTGCTAGTGTCTGGGTGCATGCCTACAATGGTATGCGAGGCCTGACCCACCGTGAGCTAGGTATGGTTGGGGCTATGTACGAGCTGCCCCACACTTATGCGGAGCTGATTTGTGATGGTCACCACGTGGATCCCAAGGCCTGTGATATTTTGCTCAAGCAAAAGGGTCATGAACATGTAGCCCTCATCACAGACTGTATGACTGCAGGTGGGCTGGAAGACGGCGACTATATGCTGGGAGAATTTCCAGTGGTGGTAGCCAATGGCACAGCTCGTCTCAAATCGACTGGCAACTTAGCAGGATCTATCCTGCAGCTCAAGGATGGCCTGAAAAATGTGGTTGAGTGGGGCATCGCAAATCCTCACCAAGCAGTCATGATGGCCAGTCTCATCCCAGCAAAATCCGTCCACATTGACGATGTCTGTGGCCAGATCAAGGAAGGCTATGATGCCGACTTTATCGTTCTGGACAAGGATTTGGAGCTGGTTGCTACTTATCTGGATGGCGAAAAACGCTTTGAAGCTGCCTCCAGTATTCTTTAATTGAGTCTCCTTATATTTTTAGAAAGGATGGGGTAACCTGTCCTTTTTAATGTGGAGCTACATGCTTTTGATGTAGGACTTCCTAGAGTGGCTGGTGAGAATCAGGAAATGCAGAGCGTGAAAAAAACTTTCTGAGATAGGCCCTTTAAAAAATGATAAGGCTTTCTCAATGAAAGAGAAGATGTTATAATAGGGTTATCACAGACGAGGAGGACAGGATGAAAAAGATTGATTATAAATTTATGGGAATGGGCTTGGTGTTCCTCTTCTTTGGATTGCTACTGCATCGTTTCTTGATATTTATTGCTGGGTTGGCCTTTATCATTTATAGCTTTTTTAGCCGAGGCATGGCTCCAACTAAGGAAAATATCTTTAAGCCAAAGTTGTCCAAAAGAAAGAAAAAATAAGGAGAACAGATATGAAAAATTATACCCTTAACAATGGCGTCAAGATTCCAGTCTTGGGCTTTGGTACTTGGAAGGCTCAGGACGGAGAAGAGGCTTATCAGTCAGTCTTAGCCGCTCTGAAGGCTGGCTATCGCCATATTGATACAGCAGCTATCTATAAGAATGAGGAGAGTGTCGGTCGGGCAATTAAAGACAGCGGCATTCCGCGTGAGGAGCTCTTCATCACTACCAAGCTCTGGAATAGCAAGCATACCTATGAAGCGGCCTTGGAAGCCTTTGACAGCTCCATGGAGCGGTTGGGGCTGGATTATCTGGATCTCTACCTCATCCATTGGCCAAATCCTAAGCCTGTACGAGAAGACGGGGCTTGGCAAAAGCGCAATGCAGAAGTTTGGCGGGCCATGGAAGACCTTTATCAAGCTGGTAAGATCCGAGCGATCGGCGTCAGCAATTTCCTGCCTCACCATCTAGAGGCTCTGCTGGAAACAGCGCGCGTCACACCAGCTGTCAATCAAATCCGCCTAGCGCCAGGTGTCTATCAGACAGAGGCGGTGGACTTCTGCCGTGCCCATGATATCCTACTTGAAGCTTGGGGACCATTTGGCCAGGGCGAGCTCTTCCAAAATTCAGCTGTGCAGGCGATAGCAGATAAGTATGGCAAGACCATTGCCCAAATCGCCCTAGCTTGGAGCTTACAAGAAGGCTTTCTACCCCTGCCTAAGTCAGTCACTCCGAGCCGGATTACTAGCAATCTAGACTGCTTTGATATTGAACTGAGTCCAGCTGATCTAGAAATTCTTAAAAATATCAGCGGTTTGGAAGGCGGGGCACCTAATCCAGATGGGATGGATTTTTAAACCTCTGACGGATATCTTTTTAGTTGAAATCAAGCTACTTGGTATCTTAGTGATTAGTATTTAAGGAAGTTTTATAGTGACCTAGGCCTCGGCTGGTCACTTTTCCTATAGATTCATGGTAACCTAGGCTTCGGCCGGTCACTTTTTCTATAGTTTCGTGGCATTCTAGGTCTCGGCCAGCTACTTTTCCTATAGTTTCGTGGCAACCTAGGTCTCGGCTGGTCACTTTTCCTATAGATTCATGGCAATCTAGGCCTCGGCCGGCCACTTTTCCTATAGAATCATTGCAATCTAGGCCTCGGCTAGCTACTTTTCCTATAGAATCGTGATAATCTAGGCCTCGGCTGGTCACTTTTCCTATAGGATCATTGCAACCTAGGCCTAGAAGACTCTTTTCTCTTTTATTTATAAAATCAATTGCTCCTCAGTCAACTTGTCGTCAAAAACAAGTGCCAGATGAGGGGCGATTTTTTGTAGTTTTATTTTGAAAAAGAAGAGGAAGAGCTGGAAAGAGACTCCGTTTTTTGAAAAAATGCCCCTTTCAGGGATAAAAAATGACATTTTAGGGCAAGAGACCCCAAGTTTCATCTCTACATGCTATACTTGCTTTATCAAAAATATTGGAGAGGTTTTATGATGAACACTACTTACACCATTCGCCCCTTGTCTTATAGCAATCTGACCCACCGTGAGTTTGAGAGTCTAATGGTTGATTCTTATCAGCTACTCACGATTTTTACGAGCTCCTATAGAGATGAGGATATGTACAGCAAGCACCTAGAGGGCTTTCATAGCAAGCTAGAGCAGTTTCAGGCTCAATTGGCCAATGTGGAAAAGAAAGACTCTATGAGTCTCGTAGAACTAGACAAGGAGCGAGATAACGCTCTGGTTGGTCTGTTTACCTTGCATAAGGGCTTTGCCAAAATCAAAGACAGAGACTTGAAAGAAGCCTATGAAGTCTTGCTGCCAGTCTTTAAAAAGTATAAGGATATTACCAAGCATACCAATGCTGTCGCAACGGCTGAGATTAAGAGTCTGCTCAAAACATTGCAGGAAGAGCCTTATCAGGGAGCTGTGACGAATCTAGGCCTTCTCCCTATGATGACGGCTGTGATAGCGGCCCAAGCGGACTATGATAAGGTAGAAGCAGAAGCGCGTGCAGCCAAGTCAGCCAAGGAAGTCGGTAAAACCAAACAGCTACGCAGTGAAATCTCCCGTACCTACGACCTCTTTGTGCGCTACACAGCAGCCGTCGCAGAAGCCTATCCAGATAGAGCCCACTTGGCTAAGCTCCTCAAAGACCTCAATACGATCCGAGATAACAAGCGCCGTTTGACTAGCTCGAATAAGAAGGATAAAAAAGTTAAAGTAGAAGAAATAATAACAGTGTCAGGATAAAAAAACGTCTTTAGATATATTATATCTAAAGACGTTTTTTGGTGGATTCATGGTATAATTTTACTAAGGTATAGAGGAGGAAGTAAAATGGAAGATAGGTTCCCAAGAGAAGCATTATTTGAAAAATTTTTTTCAGAAAAAATTCTGTTTGAATTAGGTGTCATTTCAAAAGAAGACTTGTTTTTTGAAAAGGGTAGTTTTAAGATATTGAAAAAAATAAACGAAATAGAATGTTTCAAAGAACTTGAGTATGATAAGCCGCAAAATTTTATTTTTGAAAATAATCTTCCTAAAGGTGGAATTGGAATTATAGATAAAAATTCAATTAATGGGAAAGGAAAAAAAGGCCGTCCGCTATTTAGTGGTACTGGATTTGATTCCGGCCATATTTTAGGAAAACAGCTTTTTCAAGGGAAGAAAGGTTTTGATACTAGAAAAAATAATAGGGAAAACATCTATAAGCAAACTAAGTGGTCTAATATAGGGAATCACCATACGGCAGCACATGGCTATAATCAAACATACTATGAAAATGTCATTGTATATCAAATTAGAGAAAAAACTCCAGAGGCAATAATTAAGTATAGAGCCGATTTAATATATGATTTAAATGATAAAATAGCAAAAGGTATTCACATTAGAAGTAGTTGTGAGCAAAATGAGTTGTTAAATTTCAATGTCTTTGTTCCAAATGTTGAAGTTGAAGGGCTAATTAATTATAAAGAGGATAAATTACTAATCTTAAAATAATGAAGGAGTATTAGGAATGAAAGTTCAATATTTTAATGTTTTTTTGTGTCGTAATGGTGAGAAGACAGATTATGATTTATCAAAGTTAATTGATAAAATTCGAGGATCTTCCCCTGTAGAAAGAACTGTTAAATTAGGGAGCCAACAAACGCTTTTTATGAATAATAGCAGAGAACCTTTATACAGAAGAACGACTGGTTCTTCTTTGGATGGTTTTGAGTATCTTCCTAAGAATAGGACAGCATGGATTGGAAAGTATCGAAGCGAAAAACCATATGAAGGAAAGATAGGTCAAGAAGAGATTAAACAAATAGATGGTGACCTTTTCGAACCCAGTGTTTGCTTAATCATTCCTACTTCTTACCTCTTTTTGATGGAAAGAAAATTTTTAGGTCCCTCAATAAATCAAATTGGAGAGTATTTGTCAAGTTTTGTAAAGAGTAAAGATCCCAATGTAAAGTACTCAGTGAAGTTTGAACCAATGAAAAAAGATAGTTTGAAACCTCTGATAGAAGCTTCTGATAGTATAAAATCAATTGTAATTCAAATTAAAAATGAAGGTTTTCAGTTGTCAAATTTATTTCCAAATATTAATGATAGTAATCAAACGTTATTAGAGAAGTTATTTGGGAATATGATAGAAGTGTCTGAGGAATTAAATATAAATACTACAACTGTAGCATTCAAGAAGAGTCGTTTTCAACGAGAAATGGATGTAAAACGTGTTGATAGTATATTGAAATTATTAAATCCTGAGAATAAGAATTTAATTTCTGCAAAAGTTGAATTTTTAAATCCCGAAACACATGTAGTTGATGAGGTAGATTTAAAAAATGATGGTTTATATATTCTTGAGAAAACTTCATTAAAGACTGATGATTTTTATAAATTAGCTAATTTAATGACAAAGCACTATTATGATGACCAAAATCGTAATAAGGATCTTCAATATACTTTATTTGGTGATTTGTTACCAATTGATGAGAATGAATTTGAGATTGTAACTGAAGATAGCTTATAAAAATCTAAAAACTAGAAAGGAGATATTAGCGTGCTTAAATTTATTGATAAATATTTTTGGTGGTGTCTACTTGTCATAATTGTAATGGTTATTTCAATGTCTCTTTTACTAGGAAACTATTCAGGCTTGTATTGTTGGTTTTACAAAAATGCTTATTTAGATAATACAAATTTAGTAACCATATCAACAGTTTTTATTGGAATTTATTTTTCTTTATATGGTTTTTTTACAAGTGCTGATACTAATTCTTTTATAGCAAAACTTAAATTGAAAGAGTATAAAAGGCTTATCTCAATAATTAATAGAGGATTTATATCCAGTTTTACTATTGTTTTATTTTCTTTTGTAAATGAGATCTTATACCATTTGCTAGATAGAGTTTATATTTTATTTTTATTATTAGTTTTTATTTTACTTATAGGATCTGCACTTCAAATAGCAATTTATTTTAGTTTGTTACTTAGAAATGATATAAATACAAAATATAATAGTCTAAAAGAAGATATTAAAAAAGAAAATTTAGATGATGAAATACGTGGAAAATTGAAACAATTTTTAGATAGAGAATTATAAAAGTCAAATAGATAAAATAATTTCTAATTTATATAGTGTAACAAAAAGTGAATTATACCAATCACTAAAACTACACAAATAATTTAAGAAAAAGAATTAGTTCTGTATAGGGCTAGGTCTTTTTTGTTTAACTGGTTTGTTCCTCTGTATAGTACTTTCTCGTTAGTTTGCTCGTTTCAAGTTATCCATTATTTCACGGATGATAGTTATGAATTATGCCCATATAAGTTAATTCCCTATAAAAAGCACCCCAATCGTTAGATTTTATGTCTAACTTTTGAGGTGTGCTTTTTATTGCAATCTGTTTTATTTATCAATACAATTTCAAGTCACGAGGATCGACCGGGAAGGTTGGATTGTATGGGTTGTGACGTAGTTTGAAGTGTTTGACATCTTCGATGGTTTGAGTTCCAGATAGTTGCATGACGGTTTTTAATTCGGCATTTAGGTGTTCAAAGACTTGACGAACACCGACGCTACCACCAAGGGCTAATCCATAAATGACAGGTCGTCCAATGGCTACCAAGTCTGCTCCTGAAGCCAAGGCTTTAAAGACGTGTTGGCCGCGGCGAATACCAGAGTCAAAGACAATTGGTACACGTTTATCAACTGCTTCAGCGACTTCTTGAAGCGAGTCAAATGCAGCTGGTCCACCGTCGATTTGGCGGCCACCGTGGTTGGTTACCCAGATTCCAGAAGCACCTGCGGCAAGTGAACGTTCAACGTCTTCACGGCATTGAGGGCCTTTGACATACACAGGCAGACCTGAGTATTCGGCGATAAATTCTACATCTCGTGGCGACAAGCGTTGCTTAGCTGATTTATAAACAAAGTCCATGGACTTACCAGCACCTTCTGGCAAGTATTCTTCAACGATAGGCATACCAACTGGGAAAACAAAGCCATTGCGCCTATCAACTTCACGATTGCCCCCTACAGTCGCATCCGCAGTTAAGACAATGGCTGTGTGGCCTTCTGCCTTGACACGATCCATGATATGGCGGTTAATCCCGTCATCTTTGCTGAAGTAAAATTGGAACCAGTGCGGTGTTCCTTGGAGGGCTTGAGAAATTTCTGGAAGATCAACTGTGGAGTAGGAGCTGGTTGTATAAAGAGAGCCAAACTCATGTACACCACGCGCAGTAGCCACTTCCCCTTGCTCATTTGCTAATTTATGGGCTGCAACAGGCGCCATGATAATCGGTGAAGACAGTTTTTCGCCTGCAAATTCAATCTCAGTGCTTGGATTTTCCACATCACAGAGTGTATGAGGAACAATGAGTTTATGATTAAAAGCTCGAATGTTCTCGCGTAAAGTGAACGTGTCCTCAGCTCCACTCGCGATGTAGCCAAAAGCAGCTTTAGGAATGACTTGCTGCGCCATGGGCTCCAGATCATAGGTGTTAATAAAATCCACAGGGCCTTCAGCATTGCTTGTTTTGTATGACATAAAATGTCCTCCTTGATAAAAGTAAACGTTTACTTTTTGATTTACAGGAACATCTTAACTCTTTTTCATATCATTTTCAAAAAATTTGTCTGGAAGTTTCAGAGTCTAATAAATATGATAAATATTTTCTATCATTGTGATAGAAAATACATATTATCCAAACATGCCTTTTAGTGCTACAATAGCTGTATTATTCCTAGATGGGAGGTTCTCTTTTTGGATTGGTCCATTGTTGAACAATATCTACCATTATATCAAAAGGCATTTTTTCTAACCCTACATATCGCAGTTTGGGGCATTTTGGGAGCTTTTCTAGTTGGTTTACTTGTTAGTATCATCCGACATTATCGCATCCCTGTTTTGGCACAGCTAGCTACAGCTTATATTGAATTGTCTCGAAATACACCTCTTTTGATTCAACTCTTCTTTCTCTACTTCGGGCTTCCCCGAATAGGGATTGTCCTTTCCTCGGAGGTCTGTGCAACGCTGGGACTCATCTTTTTGGGAGGCTCCTACATGGCGGAATCCTTCCGAAGTGGGCTAGAATCGGTTAGTCAAACCCAGCATGAGATTGGCTTAGCCATAGGCCTGACACCACTGCAGGTCTTTCGCTACGTGATTCTGCCTCAAGCCACGGCAGTTGCTCTGCCATCTTTCAGTGCTAATGTGATTTTCCTAATCAAGGAAACCTCTGTCTTTTCTGTAGTTGCCCTAGCTGACCTCATGTATGTTGCCAAGGACTTGATTGGGCTTTACTATGAGACAGATATTGCACTGTCTATGTTGGTAGTGGCCTATCTTATCATGCTCCTACCTATCTCATTGCTTTTTAGTTGGATAGAAAGGAGGCTCCGCCATGCAGGATTCGGGAATACAAGTACTCTTTCAGGGAAATAATCTCCTGCGGATCTTACAAGGATTGGGAGTCACAATTGGTATTTCCATCCTCTCTGTCCTCTTGTCTATGATTTTCGGTACGGTCATGGGAATCATCATGACCTCTCATTCTAGAGTCGTTCGCTTCCTGACACGCTTTTATCTGGAATTTATCCGTATCATGCCCCAGCTGGTTCTGCTCTTCATTGTTTATTTCGGCTTAGCTCGAAATTTTAATATCAACATCTCTGGGAAAACTTCCGCTGTTATCGTTTTTACCCTCTGGGGAACAGCTGAAATGGGGGATTTGGTTCGTGGAGCCATTACTTCCCTTCCCAAACATCAATTTGAAAGCGGGCAGGCGCTTGGTTTGACTAGAGTCCAACTTTACTACTATATCATCATCCCGCAGGTCTTGAGAAGACTGCTTCCGCAGGCCATCAACTTGGTTACTCGGATGATCAAAACGACTTCCTTGGTTGTTTTGATTGGGGTCGTTGAAGTCACAAAAGTGGGGCAGCAGATCATCGACAGCAATCGCTTGACCATTCCAACTGCTTCCTTTTGGATTTATGGAACCATACTGGTCTTGTACTTCGCAGTTTGCTTCCCTATCTCTAAACTATCTACTCACTTAGAAAAACACTGGAGGAACTAAATGTCTGATACCATATTAGAAATCAAGGATCTGAAAAAATCCTTCGGAGATAATCCCATCCTCCAAGGTCTTTCCCTAGAAATCAAAAAAGGGGAAGTAGTGGTTATTCTAGGGCCATCTGGTTGTGGGAAAAGTACCCTGCTTCGCTGCCTTAACGGCCTAGAAAGCATTCAAGGTGGAGATATTCTTCTGGATGGTCAGTCCATTATTGGAAGCCAGAAAGACTTTCACTTGGTTCGTCAAAAGATTGGCATGGTCTTTCAAAGTTATGAACTCTTTCCCCATCTGGACGTTTTGCAGAACCTTATCTTAGGTCCTATCAAAGCACAAGGACGGGATAAGAAAGAAGTGACGGAAGAAGCCCTACAATTACTGGAACGCGTCGGACTGCTCGATAAACAACATAGTTTTGCTCGCCAATTATCTGGTGGACAGAAACAACGAGTGGCGATTGTCCGTGCCCTTCTCATGCATCCAGAAATTATCCTTTTTGACGAGGTGACGGCCTCACTGGATCCAGAAATGGTGCGTGAGGTCCTCGAACTCATCAACGACCTAGCTCAAGAAGGGCGCACCATGATCTTGGTGACCCACGAAATGCAGTTTGCCCAAGCCATTGCAGATCGGATTATCTTCCTCGACCAAGGGAAGATTGCTGAAGAAGGAACGGCTCAGTCTTTCTTTACCAATCCACAAACCAAACGAGCACAAGAATTTTTAAACGTTTTTGACTTCAGCCAATTTGGCTCATATTTATAAAGGAGATTCTTATGAAACTACTCAAATCACTCTTAACTGTTTTGGCACTTGCCTTTGCCCTTATCTTTGTCACAGCTTGTAGCTCAGGCGGAAATACTACTTCTTCATCTGGCAAAACTACTGCTAAAGCTCGCACTATTGAGGAAATCAAAAAAAGTGGTGAACTTCGAATTGCTGTATTTGGAGACAAGAAACCTTTTGGTTATGTAGACAACGACGGTTCTTACCAAGGTTATGACATCGAACTGGGAAATCAGCTGGCCAAAGACCTCGGTGTTAAGGTGAAATACGTTTCTGTTGATGCTGCCAACCGTGCGGAATACTTGATTTCTAACAAGGTGGACATCACCCTTGCCAACTTTACCGTCACAGACGAGCGTAAGAAACAAGTTGACTTTGCCCTTCCATATATGAAGGTTTCACTGGGTGTTGTATCTCCTAAGAAAGGTGTCATCACAGATGTTAAACAGCTTGAAGGCAAGACTTTGATTGTCACAAAAGGAACTACTGCTGAAACTTACTTTGAGAAAAATCATCCAGAAGTCAAACTTCAAAAATATGACCAATATAGTGACGCTTATCAAGCTCTCTTGGATGGACGTGGAGATGCCTTCTCGACTGACAACACTGAAGTTCTAGCTTGGGCTCTTGAAAATAAAGGATATGAAGTAGGAATTACTTCACTTGGTGACCCAGATACCATCGCACCAGCAGTCCAAAAAGGAAACAAAGAGTTGCTTGATTTCATCAATAAAGACATTGAAAAATTGGGCAAGGAAAACTTCTTCCACAAGGCTTATGAAAAGACTCTTCACCCAACCTACGGTGATGCTGCAAAAGCAGATGACCTCGTCGTTGAAGGTGGAAAAGTAGAATAGAAGCGTTGGTCAAGTAGAAAAATCAGCCTTAAAAAATGAACCGCATCTTAACAGTTAGACAGAAAGAGTCTAGCAGTTGAGGTGCGGTTCAAATTGTGTTTGTTTGATTTGTTTTGATTTCTATAAGTAGAGCTCAGTTAGCTTGTGAGCTACACCGTCTTGGTCATTAGTGAGTTCAAGCTGTTGGTCAGCATAAGGCAGCAGGGTTTCACTGGCGTTTTTCATGGCATAGCCTGTTCCCGCAAATTCCAGCATTTCGGTATCATTGTGCTCGTCACCAAAAACAATCAGGTCCTTGCGATCGACATTGAGGATGTTGAGCAGGTACTGGAGGGCGAAGGCTTTGTTAACACCTTTAGGGCCGCACTCAAGGATATTGAGAGGACCGCCCCAGGTATTGATGGAGAGTTCGTGCTGATAAAAGGCATTCATCTCTTCAGCCAGAGCGTATTTGTCTGTGGCATGGGTTTGCAGCAGGATAGCATTTGGATTTTTGGTGACTAGCTGGGCCTGAAATTGATTTTCTGGCTTAAAATTATCAATGCCAAAGAGCTTGGGATCTGCGATTCCTTCGTTTGTATTGGTGATGTAGAATTTCTTGCGGTATTCACCAGCGATGAAATCGGCTTCGATTTCTTCTTTTCGTTGGACCATATCCAGCAAGAAAGACTTGTCTACGGTCAAGGATTGTTCAAATTCCCACTTTTGCTCAGGGATATGAGTCAAAGAGCCGTTGAAATTTATCATGGGAGTATTCAGCTCTAATTCTTTATAGAAATCCAGAGCCATGCGGTAAGGACGGCCGGTTGTGATGATGACCTTATGTCCTTTAGCCGATATTTTTTTGATAGTTTCTTTGGTAAAATCAGAAATCTTACTCTCAGAATTGAGCAAGGTTCCGTCCAAATCTACAGCAATTACTTTATTCGTCATTCTTTTTCCTCGTACAGTATCAATCAGTATAGTAAATCTATTATAACAGAATTAAGAATAAATGACACAAGTTGTGGTATAATGTTTCCTCAATAGCTAAGATGAAAGATGTCTGCTGACAGTCTATAAGCGAAGAGAGTTAAAGTAAGGGGAGGATCTTGTATGCGTAAACCAATTTTAATTCACATTTTTTTCCTACTAATTGCATTTGTTGTGTATATTCAGGGGATTACGGTTCAGGGGCCGGACCTGATCTGGAATATGATTCTGGCCTTAATTGCCTATGACGCTGCGGTCTTAACGACGATATCTAAGAAGCAGAAATGGCTTTATCCACTTTTGTTGGTGGTTTGGTTGGCCTTTTATCCTAATACTTTTTATATGCTGACGGACTTGGTGCACATGACTTGGGTAGGAGATACCCTGTGGAACCCTGTCAGCATGCACCTATTTATGGCTTTTGTGCCGAGCATTTTATTTGGCGTTTACTGCGGGATTGAAAGCTGGAATATTTTGCGCGAGCGCTGGAAGTGGACTTGGTGGCTGGATATGCTTGTGGTTGCAGGGCTGTCTTATCTGTCGAGTCTAGCCATCTACATCGGTCGTTATGATCGTCTCAATTCCTGGGATCTGGTGACGCGGCCCCAGCTAGTTGTCCAAAAATTACTGGAAACCTTTCAGAAGGATCGTCTGGTATTTATCCTTGGATTTACCTTTATCCAAATCATGACTTTGCTCTTTTTAAGCAGGGAAAATAAAAAATAAGACACTTTAAAGTATTTTTTGGAGCAATGGGCTTGAAAAAGTGAATGTTTTTGAGTATAATCATAGTATTGTTCGTAAATAACGAATAAGCAGCACTGTATAAAAGAAAATCAGGAGTCCTCTTTTATACAGTTGCCATAAAACAATTTAGGAGATTATCTATAATGGATAAATTATTTAAACTCAAAGAGCACGGTACGGATGTTCGTACGGAAGTTCTCGCTGGGTTAACAACTTTCTTTGCTATGAGCTATATCCTCTTTGTCAATCCAGCCATGCTGTCGCAAACAGGTATGCCAGCTCAAGGTGTCTTTCTGGCTACGATCATTGGTTCTGTCGCTGGAACACTCATGATGGCCTTTTATGCCAACCTCCCTTACGCACAGGCGCCGGGTATGGGTCTCAATGCTTTCTTTACCTTCACGGTTGTCTTTAGTCTGGGCTATACTTGGCAAGAAGCTTTGGGTATGGTCTTCATCTGTGGCCTGATCTCACTCTTCATTACTCTGACTAAGATTCGGAAGGCAATTATCGAGTCTATTCCATCAGCTTTGCGTTCAGCTATTTCAGCAGGTATCGGTGTCTTTCTAGCTTATGTAGGGATTAAAAATGCGGGACTTTTGAAGTTTTCAATCGATCCAGGCAACTATGTAGTAGCTGGTAAGGGAGCTGACCAAGCGAAAGCTGCTATTACAGCAAACTCAGCTGCAACTCCAGGATTAGTTGATTTTAATAATCCAGCAGTTTTGCTGGCTTTACTTGGTCTAGCGATTACAGTTTTCTTTGTTATCAAGGGCATCAAAGGTGGCATTATCTTGTCTATCTTTACAACGACAGTCGTAGCGATTGCTGTTGGCTTAGTAAACCTATCTGCGATTGACTTTGGTCAGCATAATCTGTCAACAGCTCTGAAAGAACTTGGACAAGTGTTCGGGGTTGCGGTTGGTCCAGAAGGCTTGGGAGCTCTCTTTGCTGATACGGCACGCCTGCCTCAGACATTTATGGCTATCCTAGCCTTCTCTCTGACCGATATCTTTGATACCATTGGTACCTTGATCGGAACTGGTGAAAAAGTGGGGATCGTCGCAAGCTCTGGTGAAAATCATGAGTCAGAAGGTTTGGACAAGGCTCTGTACTCAGACTTGATCGGTACGACTATCGGTGCAATTGCCGGAACATCTAACGTTACTACTTATGTAGAGTCTGCAGCTGGTATCGGAGCTGGCGGACGGACTGGCTTGACAGCTCTGGTTGTAGCGGTCTGCTTTGCAGTATCTAGCTTCTTTAGCCCGCTTTTGGCCATCGTTCCAACAGCAGCAACTGCACCAATCTTGATTGTCGTTGGGATCATGATGCTTGGCAGTCTGAAAAATATCCAGTGGGATGATATGGCAGAAGCTGTCCCAGCTTTCTTTACCTCTATCTTCATGGGCTTCACTTACAGCATCACAAACGGGATTGCAGCAGGATTTATCATGTATGCTCTTGTGAAGGTCATCAAAGGTCAAGCTAAGGATGTGCATCCAATGATTTGGATTTTAAACTTGCTCTTCATCCTTAACTTTATCAGCCTAGCTCTTTCTTAAGAATCAGTATTAAGAAGTTGGAAATCTTCCAGCTTCTTTTTTATGCGAGAAAAATATTTGTGAATGATCTTAGTTTCTTTTTGATAGAAGTGAGTGGCTTGTTTTCGATAAAAGATTTGGAGGTCTATCTAATTTTTTTCAAACATTTTGCTTCCTCTATTAGAAAATTGAGCGCAAATGCAAATCTTCTGGTATAATAAAAGAATGTTTAGTCATAATGAAGAAGAATTAATCAACTTGGGTCAACGTCTCGGTAGCTTGCTTCAGGAGCAAGATGTTTTGGTTTTGACAGGAGACTTGGGTGCGGGTAAGACGACCTTTACCAAGGGCTTGGCCCAAGGTCTGGGCATCAAGCAGATGATCAAAAGTCCGACCTATACCATTGTTCGCGAGTATGAAGGACGTTTGCCGCTTTATCATTTAGATGTCTATCGGATTGGTGAAGATCCAGACTCGATTGACTTGGATGATTTTCTCTTTGGTGAGGGAGTTACGGTCATCGAGTGGGGAGAATTGCTAGGTGAGAGTTTACCAGATGATTATCTGAAGCTGACTCTTCTAAAGAAAGAAGACGGCCGCGAGCTAGTCTTTGAAAGTCAGGGGCGCCGTTCTCAGGAACTGCTGGAGGAATTGCTGCATGGCTGAGTTTGAATTAGCCTTGCGGGAGGCCGAAAAGGCAGATGCTGCTGACTTGATTCGCTTTTTAAATCAAGTCGGTGCCGAGTCAGACTACATGACCTTGGATGAGGATGGAATTTTGATGGATGAAGAGCAGATGGCTCAGTTCATTCAGCGTCAAGCTGAGTCAGATAATCAGCTTTATCTTTTGGCCTTGCTTGATAATGAAATCGCTGGGATTGTCAGTATCACAGCGGATTTTCATGAGCGGATTCGTCATATTGGGCAAGTCTTTATCGTTGTCAAACAAGCCTTTTGGAATCAAGGCCTCGGTCGTATCCTGTTAGAAGAGGCTGTGGATTGGGCAGAGAATGGGAGCAATCTCCGCCGTTTGGAGTTGACTGTTCAGGTCAGAATGAACGAGCTGTTCATCTCTATAAAGAATTAGGATTTGAAATTGAAGGCCTGCAAAAAAGAGGGGCCTATTTAAGAGAAGGGATATTTCTGGATGTTTACCTGATGGGAAAACTGATAGATTGATGAAATATGTTTAAAAAAATTGTACGAATGTTTTTGAGTCTGTTCCTTGTAACGGCCATTGGAGTGGGAGGCTATGCTTGGACCATTTACAATCAGTCAACGGATGCCTTGTCCCGTACCTACAAAGGTTTTGGGAATGAAACGAACGTTATTGCCCAAACCAAGCCCCTGACAATCTTGTTGATGGGGGTCGATACAGGCAGTGGCTCGCGGTCTGATACTTGGAAGGGAAATAGTGACTCCATGCTCCTCCTATCCGTTAATCCTCAGACAAAAAAGACGGTTATGATGAGTCTGGAGCGGGACATTTTGACTCAAATCGATGAAAATGGCGAAACGACAGAAGCCAAGCTAAACGCAGCCTATGCTTATGGCGGCGCAGAATTAGCCATCGCGACCATTGAGAAAATGATGAATATCCATATTGACCGTTATATGATGATCAATATGCAAGGACTGGTTCAGCTGGTGGACGCAGTTGGTGGCATTGAGGTCAATAATACCTTTGATTTCCCGATTTCCATCGAAGAAAATGAACCGGAATATACTGCAACTGTCGAGCCAGGTAAGCATTTGATCAACGGAGACCAAGCCTTGGTCTATGCCCGCATGCGTTACCAGGATCCAGAGGGGGACTACGGTCGTCAGAAACGTCAGCGTGAGGTGATCCGAAAGGTCGTTGAGAAGGTGCTCAGTCTTAATAGTATCAGTCATTATCAAGCTATTTTGCGAGCAGTCAGCAAGAATATGCAGACCAATGTAGCGCTGGATTCGAGAAGTATTCCTCAGTTATTGGGCTACAAAGATGCCTTTAGAAGCATTCAATCTGAACAATTGCGTGGGGAAGATGCGACCTTGGCTGATGGGGGTAGCTATCAGCTGGTTACGTCTGAGCATTTACTGGAAATGCAAAATTTGATTCGGAAAAGCTTGGGCTTGTCCACGGTCAAGAGTTTGAAAACCAATGCCGTACTGTATGAAGATTTGATGGGAGGCCGGAGCCTACGTGCTTCTAGTTCAGAGAGTTCAAGCTCAGTCCAGAATGATCGAGCTATTTATAGCCAACCTAGTGAGAGCACTTATGGTAGTAGCTATAGCAGTTATAGCAGTTATAGTAGTTATAGCAACTATAGTTCCTATACTCCTGAGCCGAGCGCTAGCAGTGAACCGCCAGCAAGTTCTGCGCCTGCATCTACTCCAGCTCCGACACCGTCAGCATCATCTGCCGATCACCCCACAACATCAGCATCTTCAGAATAAACAAATCGAGGCTGGGACAAAAGTCCTAGCCTCTCAATTGTCTTTGGATTGTCGAGCAAGACGCAGTGGTTGAGTGGGCTCTACTAGGCTAATTTCATCAGCTTTTACAGCCCTACTCAACTGTGCGGAGGTGGGACGACGAAATCGAATTCTAACGAATTACCGATTTCTGTCCCACTCTCGATTTTTAATGTTTTTGAATTTTATTTTGTTAGTAATTTCCAGAAGAAATCAATAATATAGGTCAGTCCGTAAGTGTAGATGATGAGGGTGATGGGTTTGCAGAGCACGATAATCAGCATATACTTTTTGAAGGTCATCTTGGTCAAGGCGGCCAGCATACAGAGGAAATCAGCGGGACTGATAGGCCAAATCATCATAAAGATAAAGAAACGCTCAAAGCGATTGCCCTCATCCAGCCAGCCCACATACTTGTCATAGGTCCGCTTGCTGACGACGGACTGGACAAAGGCTGGTCCGTAGGTGCGAGCCAGATAGAAGATGATGGCACAGCCGATGACGATGCCGACATAGTTGTAGATGGTGCCGACGATATGTCCGTAGATAAAGATGCCTGCAACCGAGGTCAAGGCGCCAGGGATAATGGGCACGACCGTCTGCAAGATTTGCAGGAAGATAAACAGAGGTGGTCCCCAGATGCCTGCTTGTCTGATAAAGGCAGACAAGGTTTCCTTGGACTGGAGGATTCCTGCATAGTAGGCCCAGATGCAAAAGGCCACTGTCCCCACAGCTCCGATGATGGACGACCAGTTGATGATTTTTTGCAAAAAGGGAGAAACAGCTTTCATTTCTCGATCCTTGCTTGCCATAGGCACCTCCAAGAGAATTGTTCTTATATCTACTATAGCATCTTTTACCTTTTTTGTAAGCTTTGAAGCTGTAGGTGCTAAAAAGCCTATTTTATGCTATAATAGTGCGAATACGATTTTTGGAGAGAGATGTGGCGATTGAAGATTACATGCCCGACTTTGCGGTCGAGGCAGTTTACGATTTGACAGTAGAGAGTTTGAAAAGACAGGGTATCAAAGCTGTTTTGGTGGATTTGGACAACACCCTGATTGCTTGGAATAATCCTGACGGAACCCCAGAGATGAAGAAGTGGCTCCATGATTTGCGGGACGCAGGCATTCGAATTATCGTGGTGTCCAATAATAACCAAAAACGGGTCAAGCGAGCTGTTGAAAAGTTTGAAATTGACTATGTCTACTGGGCTATGAAGCCTTTCACTTGGGGCATTGACCGAGCGCTCAAGCTTTTTCATTTTGAAAAAAATGAAGTGGTCATGGTGGGCGACCAGCTCATGACAGATATTCGGGCAGCTCATCGGGCCGGGATTCGTTCGATTTTGGTCAAACCGCTGGTCGAGCACGACTCTATCAAAACTCAGATCAATCGGGCGCGTGAACGCCGCGTGCTCAATAAAATTACTGAAAAATACGGCCCAATTCAATACAAAAAAGGAATTTAAGCATGGAAGAACTTCTCTGTATCGGCTGCGGAGTCCCTATTCAGACAGAAGATAAGGGCAAGCTAGGCTACACGCCCCAGTCAGCTCTAGAAAAAGGCTTGGAGACAGGCGAACTCTATTGCCAGCGCTGTTTTCGCCTGCGCCATTATAATGAAATCAGCGATGTTCAGCTGACGGATGATGACTTTCTGCGGCTTCTGCATGAGGTTGGAGATAGCGATGCCTTGGTCGTCAATGTTGTCGACATTTTTGACTTTAATGGCTCGGTCATTCCTGGCCTGCCTCGCTTTGTCGCTGGAAATGATGTTCTCTTGGTCGGGAATAAAAAGGACATTCTGCCTAAGTCGGTCAAGGATAGCAAGGTGACCCAATGGCTGACGGAGCGCGCTCACGAAGAAGGTCTGCGTCCAGTTGATGTCATTTTGACCTCTGCTCAAAACAAGCAGGCCATTAAGGACTTGATTGACAAAATTGAGCATTGCCGCAAGGGACGTGATGTCTATGTGGTCGGCGTGACCAATGTCGGCAAGTCTACTTTGATTAACGCGATTATTCAGGAAATCACGGGCGATAAGGATATTATTACGACTTCTCGCTTCCCAGGTACGACTCTTGATAAAATCGAGATTCCTTTGGCAGACGGCAGTCATATCTATGATACACCAGGTATTATCCATCGTCACCAGATGGCTCACTATCTTTCTGCTAAGAATCTCAAATACGTCAGTCCTAAAAAGGAAATCAAGCCAAAAACCTATCAGCTCAATCCTGAGCAAACCCTCTTCTTGGGTGGTTTAGGTCGCTTTGACTTTGTGGCAGGTGACAAGCAGGGCTTCACAGCTTATTTTGACAATGAACTCAAGCTCCACCGAACCAAGTTGGAAGGTGCTAGCGACTTTTATGATAAGCATGTCGGCAGTCTCTTAGTGCCGCCAGTTGGCAAGGAAAAGGAAGAATTTCCAGCCTTGGTCAAGCATGAATTTACCATCAAGGATAAGACAGACATCGTCTTCTCAGGTTTGGGCTGGATTCGTGTCAGTGGTCCTGCTCGCGTAGCTGGCTGGGCACCAGAAGGTGTGGCGGTTGTCACTCGGAAAGCTATTATATAATACTCAGGAGAATAAATCTCCTTAAAACAAGGAAGGAAAAGGCTATGAGCAGTGGGGAGACAAGCAGGTCCCAACTGACTCAGGCCTTATAGAAGAACATGACACTAACATCAAAACAACGGGCCTTTCTAAACAGTCAGGCACATAGTCTCAAACCTATCATTCAGATTGGGAAAAATGGACTTAATGACCAAATCAAAACCAGCGTCCGTCAGGCACTGGACGCACGAGAACTGATCAAGGTCACGCTCTTGCAGAATACAGATGAGAATATCCACGAGGTCGCAGAGATTCTGGAAGAGGAAATCGGAGTGGATACGGTGCAGAAGATCGGCCGGATCTTGATTCTCTACAAGCAGTCTAGCAAAAAGGAAAATCGCAAACTCTCTGTCAAAGTCAAGCAAATTTAAGGAAAAATTTCTGTGGAGATGTCAGCCTATGGCTATTGAATTACTGACCCCTTTTACCAAGGTGGAATTAGAACCAGAAGTTAAAGATAAAAAACGCAAGCAGATTGGTATTTTAGGTGGGAATTTCAATCCTGTCCACAATGCTCATTTGGTCGTGGCGGATCAGGTCCGGCAACAGTTAGGCTTAGATCAGGTCCTGCTCATGCCAGAGTATGAGCCGCCCCATGTGGACAAGAAAGAAACCATCGATGAAAGGCATAGGCTGAAAATGCTGGAGCTGGCTATTGAGGGTATTGAAAGCCTAGGAATTGAAACTATTGAGCTGGAGCGCAAGGGAATTTCCTATACCTACGACACCATGAAGCTCCTGACAGAACAACATCCAGATACGGACTATTACTTTATCATCGGTGCGGATATGGTGGACTATCTGCCCAAGTGGTACCGGATTGATGAGCTGGTTGAGCTGGTTCAGTTTGTCGGTGTTCAGCGGCCGCGCTTCAAGGCGGGGACTTCTTACCCTGTCATCTGGGTGGATGTCCCACTTATGGATATTTCCTCCAGCATGGTGCGGGATTTCCTGGCCCAGGGACGGACTCCTAATTTCCTGCTGCCTCAGCCAGTGTTAGACTATATCGAGAGAGAAGGGCTTTACCTATGACCTATGAAAGCTATATCCGCATGAGCCGAGAGGCCTTGCTGGCTAAGATGGAAACAGTCATGCCCGAGAAGCGCCTGCGGCATTGTCTGGGTGTGGAAAAGGCTGCCCGAGAATTAGCGGAGCGCTTCGGTCTTGATGTCGAAAAAGCGGGTTTGGCAGGGCTTCTACACGACTATGCTAAGAAGGTCTCGGATGAGGAATTTCTGGCCTTGATTCACAAATACCAGCTGGATCCTGACCTGAAAAACTGGGGCAATAATGTCTGGCATGGCATGGTGGGAATTTACAAGATTCAGGAAGATTTAGGCATCGAAGATGCAGAGATTCTCCGAGCCATCGAAATCCATACAGTGGGCAGTGGCACCATGTCTGAGCTGGACAAGGTGGTCTATGTCGCCGACTACATTGAGCACAACCGGGACTTTCCAGGAGTGGACAAGGCCAGAGAGTTGGCTCAGCGGTCGCTCAATCAGGCTGTGGCCTATGAAACAGCAAGGACAGTGGAGCATCTAGCCCATAAGGGGATGCCTATCTATCCGCAGACCTTGGAGACTTATAATGCCTTTGTAGGATCTTTGAAGGAAATAGAAGAATGAAAACAGCTTTAATCATTATAGATGTACAAAATATCTTAGTGGAAACAGGTTTTCGATCTGATAAAATGATGGATAAAATTTCCTTTTTGCAGCATCAGGCTAGGAGTAAAGGTGTCGAAATTATCTATATTCAGCATATTGAAAATCTAGAAGATAGTGCATTGGAAGATTGGCAGTTGTCTCCTCTCTTGAATCGAAAGTCAGATGAAAAGGTCTTTCAGAAGAAGTATAATAGTATTTTTAAAGAGACAGGTTTGAGGGATTACTTGGATAAAGAAGATATTGGCCGTCTAGTTTTATGTGGAATGCAGACGGAATATTGTGTAGATGCATCAGTTAAAGTTGGATTTGAATTTGATTATAAACTTGTCATTCCAGAGGGTGCGTTTACAACTTTTGATGGAAAAGACGCTTCGGCAGAAAAAATAAATACATTTTACCAAAAAATTTGGGATGGACGTTTTGCGGAAGTTCTAGATTACAAAAACATTTTTAATTAAAGAGGAACTATGAAAGAACAAGAATTATTGGAACTGGTCGTGAAGGCGGCCGATGAAAAGCGTGCAGAAGATATTGTGGCTTTGGATTTGCAAGGTCTGACAACCGTGACAGATTACTTTGTCATCGTTAGCTCTATGAACAGTCGTCAGCTGGATGCGGTTGCTGAAAATATCCGTGAGAAGGCTGCTGCGGCTGGTGTTTCTGCTGGCCATGTTGAGGGAGACGCATCTGGTGGCTGGGTGCTCTTAGACTTGGGCGGCATCGTTGTCCATGTCTTTTCTGAGGAAATGCGGGCGCATTACAATCTGGAAAAGCTCTGGCATGAAGCAACTGGTGTGGATGTTGCTGCCTTATTGGAAGAAAAGAACAAGTGATTTTTTGCCCTTGGGCAGAAAGCAGAATTTGGCTCAGTCAGCCTGCTGGCTGGGCTATTTTTGAAAGGAAAAGTATGGCAACTTATGAAACCTTCGCGTCGGTTTACGATGCGATTATGGATGATTCTTTGTATGAGAAGTGGACGGATTTCAGCCTGCGTCATTTTCCCAAGGATAAGAAAAAACTGCTGGAGCTAGCATGCGGTACGGGCATTCAGTCTATTTATTTTAAGCGGGCAGGTTTCGAGGTGACGGGGCTGGATCTGAGTCAGGAAATGCTGGATTTGGCAGAGAAGCGTAGTATAAAGGCCGGTTTGGACATTCCCTTTATCCAGGGCAATATGCTGGATTTGAGTGGCGTCGGTCAGTTTGATTTGGTGACTTGTTATTCGGACTCGATTTGCTATATGGAAGACGAAGTCGATGTCAGTCAGGTCTTCACTCAAGTCTACCAGCATCTAAATGAAGGGGGCCGCTTTATCTTTGATGTGCACTCGATTTACCAGATTGACGAGGTTTTTCCAGGCTATTCCTACCATGAAAATGCTGAAACCTTTGCTATGGTATGGGATTCCTATGCGGACGAACCGCCTCATTCTATCGTGCATGAGCTGACCTTCTTTGTCCAAGACGAGGATGGGCGCTTCACGCGCCATGATGAGGTGCATGAGGAGCGGACCTATGAGATTCTGACCTATGATATCTTGCTGGAGCAGGCTGGCTTTAAGAATGTCAAGGTTTACGCGGACTTTGAGGACAAGGAGCCAACTGACAAGAGCGCTCGCTGGTTCTTTGTGGCGGAGAAATGAGATGACAGTTACCGGTATTATCGCAGAGTTTAATCCTTTTCATAATGGGCACAAATATCTGCTGGAGCAGGCTTCTGGTCTGAAAATTATCGTTATGAGTGGCAATTTTGTTCAGCGAGGGGAGCCGGCTATCGTGGATAAGTGGACTCGGGCACAGATGACTTTGGAAGCTGGAGCGGATTTGGTCCTTGAGCTGCCTTTCTTGGTCAGCGTTCAGGCGGCAGACTTTTTCGCTAAGGGGGCAGTAGACATCTTAGAGAGACTGGGCATCGAACAGCTGACATTTGGAACTGAGGAAGTGTTGGATTATGAAAGTATCTCTAGGGTCTATGGTGAAAATGCAGAGCAGATGGATGCTTATCTGGCTAGCCTACCTGATTCCCTATCTTATCCTCAGAAGACTCAGGCCATGTGGCAGGAGTTTGCAGGGCTCAATTTCTCAGGCTCTACTCCCAATCATATCTTGGGCTTGGCTTATGCCAAGGCTGTGGCGGGAAGAGATATAAAACTGTGCCCGATTCAACGTCAGGGAGCTGGCTACCATTCCTTATCAGCTAATCAAGAATTTGCCTCTGCAACTGCCCTTCGTCAGAATCTGGATCAGCCAGACTTTCTCAAGAAATTCACCCCAGCCTATCACTTGATTGAAGCGGCTCCCAAGGTGACCTGGTCGGACCTCTTTCCTTATCTCCGTTACCAGATAGTGACCTGTCCAGATTTGACGGACTTTTATCAGGTCAACCAGGAGTTGGCCGTCAGGATTAGAGTGGCCTTGAAAAGCAGTGAAACCATAGAAGAGCTAGTTGAACAGGTGGCGACCAAGCGCTATACCAAGGCTCGGGTCCGGCGTCTGCTGACCTATATCCTAGTCGGAGCTAGGCAAGAAGAGCTTCCGTCAGGTGTTCATATTTTAGGCTTTTCCGAGCAGGGGCGCCAGCATTTGTCCCAGCTTAAGGGAAAAGTTGAACTGGTCAGCCGTATTGGCAAGGAGCCATGGGACAGTTTGACCCAGCAGGCTGACAGGGTCTATCAGCTGGGTAATCCTGCACTTAGGGAGCAGAATTTTGGACGCTTTCCACTACAAAATACTCTTTGATAGTATAGATAGATTTGAGAAATTTACTTGTAAATAGAGAGTGGGACAGAAATCGGTAATTCGTTAGAATTCGATTTCGTCGTCCCACCTCCGCACAGTTGAGTAGGGCTGTAAAAGCTGATGAAATCAGCGTAGTAGAGCCCACTTAACCACTGCGTCTTGCTCGACAATCCAAAGACAATTGAGAGAGTTTGGGATAAAAAGATTTCAGTTTTTAAAAATCTTAATTATTAAGTCCTTCAAATCTATAATTAAATGCGAAAAGCGAACAAAGCAGAATTCTGATTACCAGAAAACTAGTTTTGTTCGCTTTTTATATTTGAGGTCGGCCTTTTGTCCCAGCCTCTTCTTATTCACTAAATCGTAGGAAATATCCATCTGGATCCAAAACCGCAAATTCATGTGGGTAGATAAAGCTATCTCCTACGCGAAATTCTCTTTTTGTCAGCGGACGATGGATGGGATAGTCAGCTTCCAGCAGTTTTTGGTGGAGCTGAGGGACATCTTCGATGCCAAAGGAAATATTGACACCGCGCCCGAAAGGATAGGTCAGTTGGGCTAATTCTTCTGCGCTGCCTTCTTCTAACATGAGCTGGCAGTCTTCAAGCGAGAGGAAGAGAAATTTCTCCTCGGGACGCTCGTATTCGACAGAGAATCCCAGCAAGTCGCAGTAGAAGTGGCGTGACTTGTCGATGTCAGATACCACGAATTCAGGAATGACAGCTTGATAGTCCATTAGCTTTCTCCTTAGAGCTCAATTTCCATGACAATCGGTGTGTGGTCTTGGCGTGCACCAGAGTCAATCATATCAGACTTGGTTACCTTGTCAGCCACGCGGTTGCTGGTCAGCCAGTAGTCGATTCTCCATCCTGTGTTGTTTATTTTAGAAGTCTTGCTGCGCTGCGCCCACCAAGTGTATTGGTTAGGGATATCGCCGTGCAAGTGGCGGAAGGTATCGGTAAAGCCTTTAGCTAGCAGGTTGGTGAAACCAGCACGCTCTTCGTCGGTAAAGCCTGGTGAACGGCGGTTGCTGGCAGGATTAGCCAAGTCGATTTCCTTGTGAGCTACATTATAGTCACCGGTTGCGAGGACTGGTTTTTGTTCATCTAGTGTTGCCAAGTATTCAGCGTATTTGACATCCCAGACCTGACGTTCTTCCAAGCGTTTGAGACCATCGCCAGCATTGGGCGTATAGACCTGAGTGACGAAGAAGTCATCAAACTCCAGTGTAATGATGCGGCCTTCAACATCCATGGTTGACGGAGCGCCGATTTCTGGGAAGGTCACAATGGGTGTCAGTTCTTTTTTGTAGAGAAACATAGTTCCAGCATAGCCTTTGCGGGCTGGCTCTTGAGACGAACGCCAAGTGTTTTCATAGCCTGGGAAGAGCTCTCCTAAAATCTCAAGATGTTTTTTAGTAGGGCCTTTAGCAGAAAGCTTTGTTTCCTGAATAGCGATGATATCCGCATTTTCTGCTTGCAAGGTCCGAAGGACAGCCTGAGAGAGCTGAGCGCGGGCAGAATCACTGGTCAGGGCAGCGTTGAGAGAGTCAATGTTCCAAGAGATGAGTTTCATAAAATGTCCTTTTCTAGTAGAAATTTCCTGAGTTTATTATACCAAAAGATAGAGTTGATTTATAGCAAAGTGATTGTGAGAGGCTTGAAAAGCATGAAAGCTTTTCGACAATAGCTGGTGTATAACATCCTAAATACTCTATTATCACAGATGGCATTGCCCAAATTGATGTCTTGGAAGTTATTGACAAGACTGACGACTGTTTTCTTTTTATAATGGTCTTTTGTTTGGCATGCCGGCCTTGCGGGGGTATTTGTTGGGAGTTTCTTTCTTCTTTTCAACCACTGTGATAAAGCGGGGGTCGCCGTTTGGTAGGGCATAACTGAGGTTGTCTTGAACCTTACTAAAGAGTAGGTTGAGGGCATTTTTTGCTTCCTCTAACTCCTCGGGGGCGTTGGAAGCCTTGAGCGCCAGCAATTTCCCGCCAACTTTCAGGTAGGGAATGGTCAGTTCGGATAGGACCTGCATCCGAGCAACTGCACGGGCAGTGACGAGGTCAAATTGGGCCCGAAAAGCCTTGTCCTGAGCAAAATCTTCTGCGCGGCCGTGGTAGAAGTGAACCTTGTCCAACTCCAGCTCTTCGGCCAGCAGTTTGAGGAAGTTGATGCGTTTGTTAAGGGAGTCAATGATAGTCACATTCAGCTGAGGGCAGATGATTTTCATAGGGAGGCTAGGAAAGCCTGCACCGGCTCCGATATCTAGCAGCTTAAGTTCTTGATTATCAATCAGACCTTGCAAAACGGGCGCAATTGAATCATAGAAATGTTTGAGATAGACTTCATTTTTCTCGGTGATAGCTGTCAGATTGATTTTTTCATTCCATTCGACCAAGAGTTCAAAATAACGCTCAAACTGGTCTTTCTGGTGGTCGGTCAGCTCAATTCCCTGCAGGCTTAGTAGCTTGTAAAATTCTTGCGGTGTCATAGTTTCATCCTTGTTTTCAGTATTCACACCATTATACCATAAAAAGAGGTAAGGTGCCGCTGCCTATCAGCTTCTTTTGTCTCCGAGGATTAGACACTAACTTGCCTTGATTTCCAGAGTTTGTTTTCTAGAAAAGTGAAGAAGCCAGCTCTAGATATTTGACCATTTTGGTGTTTGAATATTACTCAAGCTAAAGCTATTTTATTAGATGACATGTCAAGAAAGACAGGTTGAGCTTTTTTTGTTATAATAGGTGCAATCAAATCATAAGGAGTGTCTTTATTATGTCCATGTTTTTTATTATTATTGCAGTTGTGGCAGTTGTAGCTATTTTCGTGATTTCTGTTTACAATGGTCTTGTTAAAAGCCGTATGCAAACTCAAGAGGCTTGGAGTCAGATTGATGTTCAGCTCAAGCGCAGAAATGACCTGATTCCCAACCTGTTAGAGACGGTTAAAGGTTATGGAAAATATGAGAAATCAACCTTGGAAAATGTTACCCGATTGCGTAACCAAGTAGCTGCTGCTTCATCACCTGCCCAAGCTATGGAGGCTAGTGATGCCCTGACTCGTTCGATTTCTGGTATCTTTGCGGTTGCTGAAAATTACCCAGACCTTAAGGCAAATACAAACTACTTGAAACTTCAGGAAGAGTTGACAAATACAGAAAATAAGATTGCTTATTCTCGTCAGCTTTATAATTCAGTAACCAGCAACTACAATGTCAAAATGGAAACTTTCCCAAGCAATGTCATTGCAGGTATGTTTGGCTTTAAAGCAGCAGACTTCTTGAAGACACCAGAGGAAGAAAAGGCTGTTCCTAAAGTGGATTTTAGCGATTTGGGGTAGGTGACCACTATGTTGTTTGACCAAATTGCCAGCAATAAAAGGCGCACTTGGGTTCTCCTTGTCGCCTTCTTTGCTCTTTTAGCTTTAATTGGGGCAGCTGTCGGCTATCTTTGGCTCGATTCTCCCTTTGGTGGGATGGCCATCGCCTTTATCATCGGTGGTATTTATGCTGTCAGTATGATTTTTCAGTCCACAGAGATTGTCATGTCAATGAACGGTGCGAGGGAAGTTTCCGAGCAGGAAGCGCCTGAACTCTATCACGTTGTGCAGGATATGGCCATGGTGGCTCAGATTCCTATGCCTCGGGTCTACATCGTAGAAGATGCTTCACCCAATGCCTTTGCGACTGGCTCAAAGCCTGAGAATGCGGCTGTGGCTGCTACAACTGGATTGCTTGCCCTCATGAATCGTGAAGAGCTTGAAGGTGTAATGGGGCATGAAGTCAGTCACATTCGTAATTATGATATTCGCATTTCGACGATTGCAGTGGCACTTACAAGTGCTGTCACAATGCTGTCTAGCATGGCTGGGCGCATGATGTGGTTTGGCGGTGGTGGCCGTCGAAGAAATGATCGGGACAATGACAATGGCTTAGGAATTGTTTTGATGATTGTCTCTCTACTAGCTCTTCTTTTGGCGCCGCTTGCTGCAACATTGGTGCAGTTGGCCATTTCTCGTCAACGTGAGTATCTGGCAGATGCTTCAAGTGTTGAGCTGACCCGTAATCCTAAAGGCATGATCAATGCCCTGCTGAAGTTAGACAATAGCCAGCCTATGGAGCACCATGTAGATGATGCTAGTGCAGCCCTTTATATCAATGATCCTAAGAAGAAGAGTGGCTTGCAAAAGCTCTTTTATACTCACCCACCAATTTCTGATCGGATAGAAAGATTGAAAAATATGTAAGAAGGAAGCCCCGGCTTCCTTCTTTCTTGTATGGAAATGCGACGATTTTTACTCTAGTTGTTTTTGAGACTGAGCAGAAAGCAGACACCGCTAAGCAGAGAGAAGACCAACCAAGCGCTCCCCATATTCCACAGACCGAGGCTGGTAAAAATCATGCTTCCTAGCGGAATGGAAAAGGTAAAGAGCATGGTGAGAAAGTTGGAGGTTTGGGCTAATACTTCTGGAGGAAGTTTACTCAGCAGCATGCTGTTGATTTTAGGATTGATTTTTCCAGAGATGTACATGAGAAAGGTAAGAAAGAAAATTCCTAAGAGAGCAGGAGCTTGGAGTAAATTGCTGATGCCTAAGAGGAGGAGAGCTAGCGAGCACCAAACGACGAGTCGCATCAGGGAGAGCTTGGAAAAATAATCATTTGAGAAGGCACTGGCAGAGATAATCCCAAGCACTGTGCAGGACTCGATGACTAGCAGAGACTGGCTCAGGTTTAGCCCCCAAAACGGGTGATCCAATAAATAGAGATTGTAGAGTCCCATGATAGAGCCGGCCAATGCATTTAAGAGGAGGACTTGAAGCAGCACTAGCAGGAAGTTTCCGATTTTTTCTTGTTCAAAAATCATTTGGACATTCTGGTAAAGGTCTTTCATTTGAGTCTTGAAAGGAAGTTTTTGCTCTGTAATAGCTGGGGCGTCATGGGTGAGTTTTTGGCGAATCAGATAGAGAGTGCTTGAGGAGAGCAGGAAGCAAAGGGCGTTGATGAGGGCTACCATAGCGAAATTCTGCTGGCTGATACTAAGTAACCAGACGCCCAAGGCTTGCCCAGCAAAATTTCCTAAAAAAGTGAGAAGTTGAGTGAAAGAGTAAGCTTCCATCAAATCTTTCTCTTCTATATTTTTTTGTAAGATGGGCATCTGTAAGCCACTGCGATAGTCGCTGATAATGTCAGAAAAGATATTGAGAAAGCAGACGGTAGAAAAGGCTAGGTAGGAGGCAGACTTGGTTAGGAGGGCGACTAGGATGAAGAGGAAGGCCTGCAAATAACCTAGATGAATAAGCCAGCGGGCCTTTTGAATGGTTTTGTCAGCTTTCATCCCGACAAAGACTGTGAAAAAGGTAGGAACAAGAACGATAAAATTGGCAATACCAACGGCAAACTTGGGTTGGGGCATGCTAGAAGCAAATACGATAAAAACGATATTATAGATAGAAGAGCCTAGGATATTAAAGATCCGTGAAAAACTGATAAAGGCAAATAGTCTATTTCTTAAAGCAAGTTTCATAATAAATCTCCTTTGGGGACGAATCAATTTCGGAATGTGAAAGAATTCCAACTCGCAATGCATTGGTAGTTATGATTATAGCAAAATGTGGCATGCCCGCAAGGCCTTTTCGCTGACTGGTAGAAGCTCGTAGGCCAAGTGGTAAATATCTGAAAGTGACTTGCAAAGGCTATAAGGTAGCCTATCAAAAGCTGATATATTCTTTTAGATTTTTTTTTATACATGAATGTGATATAATAGATAGGATATGACAAAAGAATTTCATCACATTACTGTACTTCTTCACGAAACGATTGACCAGCTTGATGTTCAGCCAGATGGCATCTATGTTGATGCGACCTTGGGCGGAGCTGGTCACAGCGAGTATCTTTTGAGCAAGCTGGGAGACAAGGGGCATTTGTATGCTTTTGACCAGGATCAGACTGCGATTGACAATGCCAAAAAACGTCTGGCTCCCTATATTGAGCGGGGCATGGTGACCTTTATCAAGGATAATTTCCGCAATCTCAAGACTCGTTTGAATGAAGTAGGGGTCGAGAAGATTGATGGAATTTGTTACGACTTGGGGGTATCTAGTCCGCAGCTGGATGAGCGGGAGCGTGGTTTTTCTTATAAACAGGACGCTCCGTTGGATATGCGGATGAATCAAGAAGCTAGCTTGACAGCTTACCAAGTTGTGAATCAATATCCTTATAACGACTTAGTCCGTATTTTTTTCAAATATGGCGAAGATAAGTTTTCCAAGCAGATTGCCCGTAAGATCGAGCAGGCGAGAGAAATTAAGCCTATCGAAACGACGACAGAGCTGGCGGAGATTATCAAATCGGCCAAACCTGCTAAGGAACTGAAGAAAAAAGGTCATCCAGCCAAACAGATTTTTCAGGCCATTCGGATTGAAGTCAATGACGAGTTGGGGGCGGCCGATGAATCCATTCAGCAGGCCATTGACTTGTTGGCAGTAGGTGGTCGTATTTCAGTGATTACTTTTCATTCGCTGGAGGATCGCCTGACCAAGCAACTGTTTAAAGAGGCCTCAACCGTAGATGTTCCTAAAGGTCTACCCTTCATTCCAGATGATTTGCAGCCTAAGCTGGAGTTAGTTTCACGCAAACCTATTTTACCAAGCAAAGAAGAATTAGAAGCCAATAATCGCGCCCATTCTGCGAAGTTGCGCGTGGCTAGGAAGGTGCATGAGTAAGTTTCATGGCAGAAAGAAAGCAACACCCTATTCAAAAACGGATTCGGAAATTTTCCCGAGTCGAAAAAGCCTTCTATGGCTCCATTATTTTAACAGCGATTATCCTTGCAGTCAGTATTGTGTTTATGCAGACCAAGCTGCTGCAGGTCAATCATGATTTGACTGAAGTAAATGCTCAGATTGAGTCAGAGCAGGCTGAATTGGATAATATTAAGCAAGAAGTGAATGAATTGACACGTTATGAAAGGCTGTCCCAGTTGGCCAGCTCTCAGGATATGAAACTCCAAAAGGGAAATCGTAAGACAGTGAGTACAACCAATGAGTAATAGATTTTTAAAAAACATTCAGCGATATGCTTTAAAAAACAGACAGACACCCGAATACAATCGAAGAAGAGTGGGAAAAAGCATGAGTGCCTTAGCCGTCTTTCTTTTTTTCATTTTCTTGATTAATTTTGCGACCATTATCGGAACAGATCAGAAATTCGGTGTTAATTTGTCAAAAGGTGCCAAGCAAGTGCACCAAAAGACGGTCGTGGTCGCTGCCAAGCGAGGAACGATCTATGACCGCAACGGTGTCCCGATCGCTGAAGATGCAACAACCTACAACATTTATGCTGTTATTGATAAAAATTACAAATCCGCTGCTGGCAAGGTCCTCTATGTAGAGGAGTCGCAGTATGAAAAGGTTGCTGAGATTCTTAATCAACATCTAGGAATGGATAAGGACTATGTTAAGCAGCAGCTTGCGCAAAAGGATTTAAAGCAGGTTTCTTTTGGTTCTCAAGGAAATGGGATCACCTATAGTACTATGAGCTCTATCCGACAAGCAATGGAGAAGGAAAAGATAGAGGGGATTGATTTCACAACCAGCCCTAACCGTAGCTATAGTAACGGTATCTTTGCTTCGCAATTTATCGGTCAGGCTCAGATGCAAGAGGATAAAGATGGTAACAAAACTCTTGTAGGGAAATCTGGTATGGAGCAGTCGCTAGACCGTATCTTGGGCGGTCAGAATGGTCTGGTTACCTATGAAAAAGACAGCAAAGGAAACATTATCCCAGGTTCAGAGGAAGTTTCTGTTAAGACAGAAGACGGAAAAGATGTGTATACAACCCTCTCTGCCCAGCTACAGACATACTTGGAAACGCGGATGGATGCCTTCCAAGAAAAAGCGAAGGGTAAATTTGTCAGTGCGACTTTGGTCAGTGCTAAGACAGGCGAGATTCTAGCAACGACCCAGCGTCCGACTTATAATGCGGATACCAAAGAGGGCCTGAATGTAGATCATTTGAAAACTTGGAATAGCTTCCTTTACCAGACGCAGTATGAGCCTGGATCAACGATGAAAGTTATGACTCTAGCCTCAGCGATTGATAATGGATCCTTTAATCCAACCGGAACATTCGATAGCTCAGAATATAAGATTGCAGATGCTACCATCCGCGACTGGGATGTGAACATGGGGTTAGCAACAGGACAAGTCCTGACCTATGCTCAAGGCTTTATTTTCTCAAGTAACGTTGGTATGACACGCATTGAGCAGGATATGGGCAATGCCAAGTGGATCGATTATCTATCGAAGTTCAAATTTGGCTTACCGACTCGTTTTGGGATGGGCTATGAAGAATATGGTGCCCTGCCGGCAGATAATGCTGTAACCATTGCCATGAGTTCCTTCGGACAAGGGATTGGGGTAACCCAAGTACAGATGCTACGTGCCTTTTCAGCTGTGTCAAATGATGGTGTCATGTTAGAGCCGAAATTTATCTCTGCTATTTATGATTCACGAACGGGTAGTGCCCGCAAATCTCAGCCAGAAATTGTCGGTCATCCAGTTTCAGAAAAAGCAGCGAAAACGACTCGAAATTATATGATTCAGGTCGGAACCGTTCCTTACTATGGAACCCTGAATATCGGTGGTGAGCCGGTTATCCAAGTTGCTGGGCAAGATGTGGCCGTAAAATCCGGAACAGCCCAAATTGCGACAGATAAGGGCTATTTGGAAGGGGAGAATAATAACATTTACTCCGTAGTAGCCATGACGCCGGCAGAAAGTCCAGATTTCATTATGTATGTCACTGTTCAGCAGCCTGAAGTTAAATTCTCCCCTCTTTTCTGGCAGGAAGTTGTCAATCCAGTCTTGGAAGAAGCTGTGGCACTTAAAGATAGCTTGAATCTAACTGGCGATAGCCCTGCCTTGGAATTGGTTGAAAAAGAAACAACCTACAAAATGCCATCTATTGATGGTTTGACCAAGCAACTGAAGTTGAAAAATCAAATCAGCCCAGGAGGCTTGGCTGATGAGCTTCGCCGCAATCTAGTGCAGCCAATCATTTTAGGAACAGGTAGTGAAATCAAGAAGATTTCTGTAAAAGAAGGGCAAGAACTAAAAGCCAATCAACAGATTTTGATTTTAAGTGATAACTTTGAAGATTTGCCAGATATGTATGGCTGGACCAAGGAAAATGTGGAGCAATTTGCTGAATGGCAAGGGCTGGAAGTCAATTTTAAAGGCAAAGGCTCAAAAGTTGTCAAGCAGAAGGAGAAGGTCAATACAGACCTGAAAAAATTGAAAAAAATAACCGTTACATTGGGAGACTAGCATGTTAACAGCAATTATTGCAGGAATTCTGACCTTTATCCTAACGCTTGTTGGGATTCCTGCCTTTATCCGTTTTTATCACAAGGCTCATATTTCAGGCCAGCAAATGCACGAGGATGTTAAGCAGCATCAGGCTAAGGCTGGAACGCCGACGATGGGGGGAACCGTCTTTCTGGTTGCTTCTGTTTTGGCTAGTTTTGTGACAGCTTTACTTTCCCAACAACTGTCCAACGGCTTGATTATGATTCTCTTTATCTTGCTTCTCTACGGAATCGTTGGCTTTTTGGATGATTTCCTTAAGGTCTTCCGTAAGATCAACGAAGGCCTGAATCCTAAGCAGAAACTAGCTCTGCAGCTGGTAGGGGGAGTTATCTTTTACTTCTTCTACAATCAGCACGGGGCAGGTGACTCTCTCAATGTCTTTACGATTCCAGTGCAGCTAGGCTTCCTCTATATCTTCTTTGTCCTCTTTTGGCTGGTTGGTTTCTCCAACGCTGTCAATCTGACCGATGGAATTGATGGTTTGGCTAGTATCTCTGTTGCGATCAGCTTGGTGGCCTACGGAGTCATTGCTCTGGAGCAGAAGCGCTTTGACCTTCTGATTGTCATTATCAGCATGATTGGTGGTTTGCTAGGCTTCTTTGTCTTTAACCATAAGCCTGCTAAAATCTTTATGGGGGATGTGGGGAGTCTTGCTTTGGGTGGTATGCTTGCAGCCCTCTCTATTGCCTTGCACCAAGAGTGGACCTTACTTCTCATCGGAATTGTCTATGTCTTTGAAACGACTTCTGTTATGATGCAGGTGGCTTATTTCAAGTTGACGGGTGGCAAGCGGATTTTCCGTATGACGCCAGTCCATCACCACTTTGAGCTTGGTGGCTTTTCTGGTCATGGCCAGCCTTGGAGCGAATGGAAGGTTGACTTCTTCTTCTGGGGCGTAGGTCTCTTAGCTAGCTTGCTGACTTTGGCCATTCTATATTTGTGATATGAAGGTGGGTGTAAGCCCGCCTTTTCTCGTCCTGAGCTGAGCAGAAAAGATATTTTTTTGGTATAATAGATAAGATTAAGAGTAAACAGAGGAAAAAATGAAATTTACAGAATTTAACTTTAAAGATTATATTCAGGAAGCCCTCAAGGACCTGAACTTTGTGGAGGCGACAGAGGTTCAAGAAAAGCTGATTCCGGTGGTTTTATCTGGCCGAGACTTGGTTGGGGAGTCCAAAACGGGATCAGGTAAAACCCATACCTTCTTGCTGCCTATCTTCCAGCAATTAGATGAAGAGGCGGACAGTGTCCAAGCGGTGATTACAGCACCCAGCCGAGAATTAGCAACCCAGATTTATCAGGCAGCTCGTCAACTGGCTAGCTTTTCGGAGCAAGAAATTCGAGTGGCTAATTATGTCGGCGGAACTGACAAGGCCCGTCAGATTGGAAAGCTAGAGTCTAGCCAGCCCCATATCGTCATTGGAACGCCGGGGCGGATTTATGACTTGGTTGAGTCAGGTGATTTGGCTATCCACAAGGCTCACACCTTTGTCGTGGACGAGGCTGATATGACGCTTGATATGGGCTTTTTGGAGACGGTCGACCGGATTGCGGCTCGCTTACCTAAAGACCTGCAGTTTTTGGTTTTCTCGGCTACTATTCCGCAGAAGCTCCAGCCTTTCTTGAGAAAATACCTGTCTAATCCGGTCATGGAGCAGATTAAGACCAAGACGGTGATTGCCGATACCATTGATAACTGGCTCCTGTCAACCAAGGGGCGGGATAAGAATGCCCAGATTTATGAGATTAGTCAGCTCCTCCAGCCTTATCTGGCGATGATTTTTGTCAATACCAAGACTCGAGCGGATGAATTGCAGGCTTATCTGACTGCGCAGGGTCTAAAAGTAGCCAAGATTCACGGTGATATCCCGCCGCGGGAGCGCAAGCGTATCATGAATCAGGTCAAGAATCTGAATTTTGAATACATAGTGGCGACGGACTTGGCAGCTCGAGGGATTGACATCGAGGGGGTCAGTCATGTCATCAATGATGCCATTCCACAGGATTTGTCTTTCTTTGTCCATCGTGTTGGTCGGACTGGACGAAATGGCCTTCCCGGCACAGCCATTACCCTTTATCAGCCGAGTGACGATTCAGATATTCGAGAGTTGGAAAAGCTGGGCATCAAGTTTACTCCTAAGATGATTAAAAATGGGGAATTTCAAGATACCTACGACCGAGATCGCCGTGCCAATCGGGAGAAGACCAAGGAAAAGCTGGACACAGAAATGATTGGTCTGGTCAAGAAGAAAAAGAAAAAAATCAAGCCAGGCTATAAGAAGAAAATCCAATGGGCGGTTAATGAAAAGCGCCGCAAGACCAAGCGAGCTGAAAATCGTGCACGTGGTCGAGCAGAACGCAAGGCTAAGCGCCAGACATTCTAGCCATAAATTCTTTCTATGGACGATATAGAAAAATTATATTTTAAAGACCAGTGAAACTATGATAGACTAGGATTACTGGTCTATTTTATTGTCATTTCCCACTTAGCTATTAAAGGTTTAAAGATTATCTATTCTTGATGCCAAATAGTTTGCATCTGGGGCAAATTATGATAGAATAATGCATTATCGAGAAAGAGAAGTAATTAAAATGTTTACAACTTATATCCTAGCTGCAAACTGGTATGAAGAGCTCTTGAAGCTCCTTCCAGACGGCAAATTATTTAGTTTACGGGCTGTTTTTGATGCCATTCCAGCGATTCTGAAAACCTTACCTGTCACACTTTTGTTGACACTGGGTGGTGCATTTTTCGGCATTATCTTGGCCATGATTTTCGCAGTGGTCAAGATTAACCGCACAAGAATTCTGTATCCTATTCAGGCTCTCTTTGTGAGCTTCCTCCGTGGGACGCCCCTTTTGGTTCAGCTCATGCTGACCTATTTCGGGATTCCGCTCCTGCTGAAAGCCATCAATCAAAAGTATGGGACGGCTTTTAATATCAATGCCATTCCTGCCTCAGTCTTTGCAATTATTGCCTTTGCTTTCAATGAAGCGGCCTATGCCAGTGAGACGATTCGGGCAGCCATTCTTTCGGTAGATCCGGGTGAGATTGAAGCAGCTCGCAGTCTGGGAATGACCAATCGCCAAGTTTATCTGCGGGTCATCATTCCTAATGCAGCAGTTGTGGCAACACCGACTCTGATCAACTCCCTCATTGGCTTGACCAAAGGAACATCTCTGGCCTTTAGTGCGGGTGTCGTAGAAGTCTTTGCCAAAGCTCAGGCTATCGGTGGCTCCGATTATCGTTATTTTGAGCGCTTTATTTCCGTTTCCATTATTTACTGGATTGTCAATATCGTGATTGAGCAAATCGGTCGTGCGATTGAAAAAACTATGGATATCAAGGCGCCAGCCAATCTGGACAAAATGGAGCAAGCGCAAGGAGGTAGGATTTGATGATTAAAATTTCCCAGTTAAGTAAGGAATTTTCTGGCCAAAAGGTCTTGGATAACCTGAGTTTGGAAATTCAAAAAGGCGAAGTCATTGCTCTAATAGGCTCCTCAGGTGCTGGCAAATCAACCTTCCTGCGCAGTCTTAATTATCTGGAACGGCCAGACAGCGGAAGGATTGAAATTGATAACTTCAAGGTGGATTTTTCAACCATTTCACCAGATGAAATCTTGACTCTGCGTCGAAAATTGGCCATGGTTTTCCAACAGTTCAATTTATTTTCCCGTCGAACGGCTCTGGAAAATGTCAAGGAAGGTCTGCTGGTAGTTAAAAACTTGTCTGACCAAGAGGCGACTAAAATTGCCAAGGAAGAGTTGGCAAAGGTGGGCTTGTCTGATCGTGAGAATCATTATCCCAAGCATTTATCAGGCGGTCAAAAACAGCGGGTGGCTTTAGCGCGGGCCTTAGCCATGAAGCCAGATGTTCTTTTGCTAGATGAGCCGACCTCAGCCCTTGACCCAGAGCTAGTCGGTGAGGTAGAGAAATCCATTGCTGACGCTGCCAAAGCAGGACAAACCATGATTCTGGTCAGCCATGATATATCTTTTGTTTCTCAGGTAGCAGATCGAGTACTTTTCTTGGATAAGGGCCATATTATCGAGTCAGGTAGTCCAGAGGAGATTATCAATCATCCCAAGGAAGCGAGAACCAAAGAATTCTTTGCTAGTTACAAACGGACTTATATTTGATATAATAGAAAAAGTGAAAGCTCAGTTGGCTAGACCAGCTGGGTTTGTTTTCGACTAGAACCTTTTTAAGGCAACTGATTATTTAGGAGCTGACATGTTAATTAAAATTTTTTCTCTCTATATCCAAAGTCTCATTTATACGACGATTCTGGTAGGACTTGCCGATGGTTTGTGGCTTTTATTGCAGCGGCTCGGTCGCAAGGATCGGACGCTTGCGGTAGGTCAAAGCCAAATTTACGATCTTCTTTTGATTACAATTATGACGATTCCAATCTTGTCTTTTGCGATTTTTGGCTTACTGGTTGTTCTCAAAGCTTAAATACTTGTAAAAGATGCGCTAGTTTGTTAGAATAACTGTAGTTACAACAAAGAGAAAGGAAAAAGATGATGTACGATACAATGATTATTGGAGCTGGTCCTGCGGGAATGACAGCAGCCCTCTATGCAGCTAGAAGCAATTTAAAAGTGGCCTTGCTGGAACGCGGTATTTACGGCGGCCAGATGAATAATACTGCGGAGATTGAAAATTATCCCGGTTATGCTCGTATCAGCGGACCAGAGCTGGCTGAAAAGATGTTTGAACCCTTAGAAAATCTAGGTGTAGAACATCTATTTGGTCAGGTTGAAAAGATTGAAGACCATGGCGACTTTAAGAAAATCATTACTGAGGATGAAGTCTTTGAAACCAAGACAGTGATTTTGGCTCCTGGCGCCAACCATCGTCATCTAGGAGTTACTGGAGAGGAAGAATACAATAGCCGCGGCGTTTCCTACTGTGCGGTCTGCGATGGTGCTTTTTTCCGTGGTGAGGATCTCTTAGTGGTCGGAGGTGGCGATTCTGCCGTTGAAGAAGCGATTTTCCTCACGCGCTTTGCAAAGTCTGTGACCATTGTTCACCGTCGTGACCAACTACGGGCGCAAAAGCTCTTGCAGGAGCGGGCCTTTGCCAATGAAAAAATCAGCTTTATCTGGGATTCCGTTGTAAAAGAAATCAAAGGAGATGACCGTAGGGTAACCAGTGTGGTTTTTGAAAATGTAAAAACGGGACAAATCAGCGAGTCAGACTTTGGCGGCGTCTTTGTTTATGTCGGCCTAGATCCTGTTAGCGACTTTGTCAAAGATCTGGGTATTTGCGATGAAGCTGGCTGGATTGTGACGGATCAACATATGAAAACAGCTATTGACGGCATTTATGCTATTGGTGATGTCCGTCAGAAAGACCTACGCCAAATCACCACAGCTGTTGGAGATGGAGCAGTCGCAGGCCAAGAAGTTTATAAATACATCACAGAACATTAAAGAGGAAGAGGTTGGGATAAGATCAAAAATGAATCATTTTTTGGTCTTTCCCAGCTCTTTTTATTTTTGTTTACGAATTACATAATAGAAAGAATAGGTTTCGATTCAGTTTTGGATTAAACGATACAAATCTGTTACCAATTTGTAATAATTGTCCTATTATGCTACAATAAAGGTGTGCAACTCTAAAAAGGATGGAGAAAGCGTATGAAAACAAAAGGATTAGTTTATCTAGCTAGTACAGCTATTTTATTAGCAGCCAGTGCTAATAGCGTTTTTGCTGACGAAACAAATCAAGCAGCAAATGATAGACAGCAAACGGAGCCTTCGGTTGCTGTGACCAATCGAGATGCTGGCAAACAGTCTGATCTAGCTAGCAAGCCTTTAGAAGTAGATTCTGAGACAAAGAAAGATAGTGGTGTATCTGAGGCTTCTTTAGGCAAAGACGAAAAAGTCGCTTCAAGTTCCTCTGAAAAGGAGGATAACTCGTCAATTGAACAGCCTAAGAACGATTTGGCACCAGTCCCTTCTGAAAACATTTCTTCAGGGAGATCTTCATTTAGATCTGTGACAGCTTCTTCTGATAAGCCACAAGAGGCAGAAACAAGAGCAGAATCTGAGCCAAAAGCGAGAGTTTCTCGGGCAGCTGATGACAAGCCTCAAGGCACTATCAATATTACAAATGTGGATCCAAATGCTGGTACTTTCGATGTGCATGTAACCAATATCTCATCCCCTAAGCCTATTAAAAAAGTCGCCCTACCAACTTGGTCCAGCGTGAATGGTCAGGATGATATTATCTGGTACGATGCTAAACGACAAGTGGATGGCACCTATAAAATTAGCGTTACAGCTCGTGACCATAAGATGTCCACAGGTGAGTACAATATCCACCTCTATTATCTCTTGGAAGATAATCAGTTGGTCGGTGTAGGCGGTACAAAAACAACGGTTACCATCGGCAAACCACAAGGAAAAATTGATATTGTCAATAATAATCCAGACACAGGTAGTTTCGATGTTGTTGTCTCAGGAGTTTCTAATCCTTATGGTGTGAAAAAAGTTGTTGTTCCTGTTTGGTCTAGTGTCAATGGTCAAGACGATCTAGTTTGGTACGAGGCGCAGCGCCAGACCAATGGCAACTACACTGTCACAGTCAAAGCTTCCCACCACAAGAACTCTCTAGGTGAGTACAATATCCATCTCTATTATGTTCAGGATAATGGCCAGTTGGTCGGTGTAGGTGGTACAAGGACTACAGTTTCTAAGGCTCAGCCTAAAGGAACGCTGAAAATTGAAAACAATAATCCGGATACGGGCAGCTTTGATGTTGTTGTTTCTGGTGTTTCTAGTCCTTATGGCGTCAAGGAAGTCAAGTTACCAACTTGGTCCAGCGACAAAGGTGGTGATGACCTGATATGGTACACAGCAGTCAAGCAGGCGGATGGTACTTATCGAGCAACTGTCAAAGCAGTAAATCATAAGAAATCAACAGGCGAATACAATGTCCATCTCTACTATATTCAAGATGATGGTCAGCTGGTTGGTGTAGGTGGGACTCGAACAACAGTTAGCCTATCTCACCCTAAAGGAACCTTGAAAATTGAGAACAACGATCCAGCTACTGGTAGCTTTGATGTCGTTGTCTCAGGAGTCTCCAATCCTTTTGGTGTCAAGGAAGTCAAGTTGCCGACTTGGTCTAACGATAAAGGTCAAGATGATCTAGTCTGGCACACAGCAATCAAGCAGGCCGATGGCACCTATCGGGCTCGTATCCAGGCTCGGGATCACAAATATTCTTTGGGGGACTACACTGTTCACCTTTACTATATTCAAGATGACGGCCAACTAGTCGGTGTAGCAGGCACCCAGTTCAGTTTAGCAGCTAAGCCTAAAGGAACTTTGAAAATTGAGAACAACAACCCGGATACGGGCAGCTTCGATGTTGTTGTGTCTGATGTTGTCAGTCCTTTTGGCGTCAAGAGTGTACATCTGCCGATTTGGTCTAGTGATAAGGGTGGAGATGACCTTGTTTGGTACACAGCGACCAAGCAGTCCGATGGTACCTACAGGGCTAGCATTCAAGCTCGCAACCATAAGATGTCTACTGGTGAGTATCATATCCACCTTTACTATCTTCAAGATAATGGCCAGATGATTGGGGTTAGTGGCACAACAACCACTGTTTCTGTCGCTAAACCAAAGGGAACTCTCACGATTGCCAATAATAATCCAACAACAGGTAGTTTTGATGTTGTCGTGAGCGGAGTGAGCAGTCCAGAGGGAGTTCGTGAAGTGCTTCTGCCAACTTGGTCTAGCGTCAATGGTGGAGATGATATTATCTGGTATCGAGCTGTCAAGCAGTCTGATGGTACCTACAAGATGAATATTAAGGCGAGCGACCATAAATATTCTACAGGTGAGTATAATGTCCATCTCTATTATGTAGGGAATAATGGCCAGTTGGTCGGAGTTGGAGGAACCAAGACGACCGTATCTCTAGGAACCCCGAAAGGTAAGCTGACTATCCAGAATAATAATCAACAGACAGGCACCTTTGAAGTGGTGGTTTCTGAAGTCGAGAATGCTTATGGTGTCAAGGAAGTCAAATTGCCAACTTGGTCAAGTGCTAATGGTCAGGACGACATTATTTGGTACACAGCAGTCAAGCAAGCCGATGGTACTTACAAGGCACAGGTCAATCTACGTGACCACAAGTATTCTACAGGCGAATACAATATCCACCTCTACTATGTTCAGAATGATGGCCGTATGGTCGGGGTCGGAGGCACGAAGACAACAGCGAATGTAGCTTCAGAGCACATTAAGCCAACGGGTCAAATCACCATTAAAAATAATAATCCTCGATTAGGCACATTCGAAGTTGTAGTAACCAATGTTTATAGTCCAAAAGGAGTCCAGGAAGTCAAATTGCCAACTTGGTCAAGTGTCAATGGTCAGGATGACATTGTTTGGTATCGGGCTCAAAAGCAAGCCGATGGTAGTTATAAGGCTTTAGTACGCACCTCTAGCCATAAATATTCTACTGGGGAATACAATATTCACCTCTATTATGTTCAAAATGATGGTAGTTTGGTAGGCGTTGGTGGAACGACTACAACAGTCAGCAGAGGAGTTTATGATACGCCATATTATTCACAACGTGATCCTAGATGGGCTGGTTTATATTATGGAAAATATAATTTAGCAGCTACTGGCTGTGTTCCTACCACATTAGCAATGACTATTTCTGGTATTACAGGTCAAACGGTTTTACCAACAACCGTAGCGGACTTCCTTTATCATCATACGGACTCCTTTAACAAAAATGGTCTATTTGGAACGTCAAGTAAGGGGATTGTCCAAGGGGCACAGAACTGGGGACTGACCACAGATGTCTTGCATTCATCAGCAGCCCTTAAAGAAGCTTTGGCAGCAGGTCATCATGTCATGGCGGCTGTTGGTAATAGCGTCTTTGCTAGCTATCCTGTTACCCATGAGATAGTCTTAAGAGGCTATCAAAATGGCCAAACCCAGGTCTATGATCCTTATAATGCTAATAATAACGGTTGGTACTCAGTGGATTATATCTTTGGTTCAAAGAGCGGAGCGCCTGAAGATAATACAGAAGGCTCACCATTTATCTCTGTGAGAGCTTAGATTGTAGCTGGTCACAAAATACTTTATATGGGGCTCTAGCCCACTTTAGTGAACTAACAGTACCTATATTCAGGAGGTTGGGACAAAAGAGTCCTAACCTCTTTTTTATGGCTAGATTGTAAATATCGTACAAGAAAAAAACTCACAGAGCCTCAACTAGTGTGAACTGTAAGTTGCTAGCCCACCAGCTCCACTATGAGATTCTATGAGTTTTTGATCATCATACCATATTGGAAGATGATTTGCGTATTCATCTTGAATGCTTTCAAAAGTGCCAGTTGCAACTTATGCCCTAACGAATGAGTACACTTCCCCAATAATATTTCCATCTTGTTTTTTCAAGGTATTTTTTGAATGCGATCAATTCATCGGACTTATTCTTCAGCACCTCGTCACATACAAAAGGATACAACTTAAATGCCAAATAACTGATTTGGTCCCCCTTCTGTAGCCCTTTGGCACTATTTAGGAGCTCTTCACGTAGCTTTGAGCTAATGATGATACTATCGCTATTATAGATTCTGTCAATCTGTTGGTAGTATTCATCTCTCTTCTTGCGATTTTTAGTAAACATCATAACCAAGATCTCCTTACAACTTTAAATTTATAAATTGGCTAGTTAAAAACAATAAAACTATAAAATGGGGCTCTCAATTCTTGAATAGTATCATCCCAAAATGGGTCACATAATAATAGTATTGTCCTAGTAGATTTGAGAGTTTCCTGCACTTTATAAGACAGGGGTGAACATTTGATTTTATATCATTATAGCAAATATTTCTTTACTTATCAATTTTAAATGTGTAATCGTCAACCAAATTTTGATAATAGAAGTATTAGACATATAGTGTGTTTAAGGAGAACAATTTGCTGATCATTCGCTGCTATCAAAAGCTAGTATAAACGAAGGAAAAAACGTTTTTAAGCTCCGCTAGAAGAAGTTTAAAGAATTGGTCTGGATGGAGTAGATTGCGAATTGAGCAGAGTGATTTGGTCCATAAACCTTTTTCTCTAAGTGCGATTTCCTGCTTCTGCAATTAGCATTTTAAAAAATTCTCTTTTAGTGGTATAATAAGGGTAATATCTTAGAGAAAAGAGTTCATTTATGACAAATTATGCCGTTATTTTGGCTGCGGGTAAGGGTACTCGCATGAAATCAGATTTACCAAAGGTCTTGCACAAGGTGGCAGGGATTTCCATGTTGGAGCATGTTTTCCGCAGTGTCAATGCTATTGAGCCTGAGAAGACTGTGACAGTTGTTGGCCACAAGGCAGAGCTAGTCGAGCAAGTCTTGGCAGGTCAGACAGAGTTTGTCCGTCAGACCGAGCAGCTGGGAACGGGTCACGCGGTTATGATGGCTGAGCCTGTTTTGGAAAATCTAACTGGTCAAACATTAGTTATTGCTGGCGACACTCCTCTGATTACGGGAGAAAGTCTGAAAAATCTGATTGACTTTCATATCAATCACAAGAATGTTGCGACAATCCTGACAGCAGAAGCGGACAATCCTTTTGGCTATGGCCGGATCGTGCGCAACCAGCATGGAGAAGTCATCAAAATTGTCGAGCAGAAGGATGCTTCTGACTTTGAGCAACAAATCAAGGAAATCAATACAGGGACTTATGTCTTTGACAATGCCCGTCTCTTTGAGGCACTCAAAAATATCAATACCAACAATGCTCAAGGAGAATACTATATTACAGATGTGATTGGCATTTTCCGCGAGAATGGTGAAAAGGTCGGTGCTTATACGCTGAAAGACTTTGACGAAAGTCTCGGTGTCAACGACCGCGTGGCTTTGGCGACAGCTGAAAGCATTATGCGCCGCCGGATTAACCAGCAGCACATGATTAACGGTGTCAGCTTTGTCAATCCTCATGCGACCTATATCGATATTGATGTAGAAATCGCGCCTGAAGTGCAAATTGAAGCCAACGTGACTCTGAAAGGTCAAACAAAGATTGGGGCAGAGACGATCCTGACCAATGGGACTTATATTGTAGATTCAGAAATTGGTCAGCGAGCGGTCATTACAAACTCGATGATTGAAGAGTCTAGATTGGCAGATGGAGTGACGGTTGGGCCTTACGCTCACATTCGTCCAGGTTCTAGTCTGGCTAAGGATGTCCATGTCGGCAACTTTGTTGAAGTTAAAGGATCGTCAATTGGAGAAAATACCAAGGCTGGCCATTTGACCTACATTGGAAACTCTGAGGTTGGCGCTAATGTCAACTTTGGTGCGGGTACAATTACGGTCAATTATGATGGTCAGAAGAAATATAAGACTATCATTGGAGATAATGTCTTTGTTGGTTCCAACTCGACCATTATTGCCCCAGTTGAGCTGGGTGACAATTCACTTGTCGGTGCGGGTTCCACTATTACTAAAGATGTGCCAGCAGATGCCATTGCTCTGGGACGTGGCCGTCAGATTAACAAGGAAGATTATGCTAAGCGTCTTCCTCACCATCCTCAAAATAAGTAGGTTCAGCCATGGAATTTGAAGAAAAAACCGTCCAACGGACGGAGATTTATCAGGGACCGATTTTTAAAGTGGTTCAGGACCAGGTAGAGCTGCCAGAGGGCAAAGGCCAAGCTCAACGGGATTTGATTTTTCATAATGGCGCAGTGGCTGTGATTGCTATCACCCCAGAAAATAAGATGATTTTAGTCAAGCAGTACCGCAAGGCAATTGAAGCGACTTCTTACGAGATTCCAGCTGGTAAGCTTGAGCTAGGAGAGAATGCAGATCCGCAAGCGGCTGCCCTCCGAGAATTAGAAGAAGAGACCGGCTACACTGCTCAGCTGGAGTTGGTCTATGATTTCTACTCTGCCATCGGTTTTTGCAATGAAAAAATCAAGCTCTACAGCGCCAGCCATTTAACAAAGGTCGAAAACCCTCGTCCTCAAGACGAGGATGAAACATTGGAACTTTTTGAGGTCAGTCTGGAGGAGGCGGAGCAGTTGCTGAAAAACGGTGACATCTGCGATGCCAAGACCATCATGGCTCTTCAGTACTGGCAACAAAAAAATCTGAATAAATAGGAACGTAGATCAATGGGAAAAGCTTTATTAACAGATGAAATCATTGAGCGGGCCAATCGTGGAGAACATATTGATGGTCCCTTGCTGATGGACGATGAAGAAACTAAGGTCATTTCTATTGCTAGAAAAGGAACTTTCGGTTATGCTGCTCCACGTCAAGCTGTCAATCAGGATACTCTGCAGATTGAAGTTGAACCGACAGTTATCAAAAGTCGTCGAATCGAAAATCAAAAACGAAGTATTTTTCAGGCTAAGTTAAACAAAATCCTGTTCTGGATTGTGCTTCTTTTGATTGGTTTAATTGCGGCCATTATTTGGCTATGATAAAGAAGGGGAGTGACGGAAACGAGAAAATGAAACTCTGCTTCCTCTCCCTCTTTTTAATGTAAAAAGGAAAGAATGAATCATGAAAATCGGAATTATCGCGGCTATGCCTGAGGAGTTGAAGCTGCTGGTAGAGTATCTGGAGATGGCTGAGAAACACCAGCGCCTAGGGCATGTTTATTATACTGGCCGGATTGGCCATCATGAGGTTGTCTTGGTGGAAAGTGGAATCGGCAAAGTCATGTCAGCCATGAGTGTGGCTGTTTTAGCCAATGATTTTGAGGTGACGGCGGTCATCAATACGGGTTCCGCTGGAGCAGTAGCTTCAGGCTTGGAAATCGGAGATGTAGTAGTGGCAGATCGTTTGGTCTACCATGATGTGGACGTGACAGCTTTTGGCTATGACTACGGTCAAATGGCACGGCAACCTCTCTACTATGAAGCCAGTCGCTACTTGGTTGAGGAGATGAAAGCAGTGCTGGAAAAGAACCAGCAGGTGAGCCAAGTCGGCTTGATTGCGACGGGAGATAGCTTTATCGCTGGGCAGGACAAGATTGACCAAATTAAACAACATTTTCCTGATGTTTTGGCAGTCGAAATGGAGGGAGCAGCCATTGCCCAAGCCGCTCATTCTCTTGGATTGCCTTTTATGGTCATTCGTGCGATGAGCGATACAGCCAGCCATGATGCCAATATCACTTTTGATGAATTTATCATAGAAGCAGGGAAGCGCTCAGCTGAAACTCTCATTCAATTATTGAATAACTTAGAATAAAAAAGACTTCAGAATGATTGTTCATTCTGAAGTCTTTTCGTTTAGGATAAATTTATTTGACGATAGGCTGTTTGTTAGAGTCTAAGGTAAAACCTTCTCCTAAGATTTCATGGGCCTCTGTAATGGTTGTAAAGGCAAATGGATCGATATCATTGATGAGTTTCTTCATTTGCTGCATTTCGTTACGAGAGACAACGCAATAAACGATTTGCAAATCTTGCTTGCTATAGAAGCCCTGTCCTTGCAGATAGGTAACGCCTCTTCCAAGTTTTTCATTGATGGCTTCAGCTAGTTCTATTGGTTTGCTGGTGACAATTAGGAAGCCTTTGCCCGCGAAGCCACCCTCAGCAATCAAGTCAATAACACGAGAGGTGATAAAGACAAACATGAGTGTATAAGAAACCATGCGCAGATCTTTAAAGACTAAAAGAACCAGAGAAATAACGATAAAGTCCACTGTCAGCATGAGGCGGCCCATGGAGATGCTGGTATATTTATTGAATATACGAGCTACGATATCGGTACCACCAGTCGTTCCCCCAGCATTGAAAATGATGCCTAGACCAACTCCAAGAATAATTCCCGTTCCAAGGCAGGCTAGTAAGACATCGCCATCCAAGGAAGAGAAGAAATAGTCTTGTAAATGTTTGGAAGCAGGTAGCAATTCGAATAGTTTAAGCCAAGCTGATACAGAGAAAGTCCCTAAAATACTAAGGTAAAGGGTGCGATTTCCCAGTAATTTCCAAGCGAGAATAAAGAGTGGAATATTGATGACCAAATTGGTGGTTGATACAGGAATCTTGAAGAGGTAGTAGACAATCAAGGTGATCCCCGTTGCTCCCCCCTCATATAAGTGAAAAGGAATCACCAAATAATGAATCCCAAAAGAAAAAATTCCAGCCCCCAGAATGATGGCCAGTACATTTTTAAATTTAAACATCAGACACTCCTAAGAATTTTCTGACTCTATTTTATCAAAAGTTTTCATTTTTGAAAATAATATGAAATAGTTTTCGAGAAATTCTTCTATGGGCTTTTGGGATAATTTTTGGTACAATAAAGCATAGACTAAAATAGGAATTTCTGCAGCCATTGGCAGAATGAATGTAAAAGGAAAACAATGAAAAAAGGTGTTTTTATATCGCTAGAAGGCCCAGAAGGTGCTGGGAAAACCAGTGTTTTAGAGGCTTTGCTTCCTCAGCTGAAAGAGATGGGCTATGAGTTGCTGAAGACTAGAGAGCCTGGCGGTGTCGCTATTTCTGAAAAAATCCGTGAGGTGATTTTGGATAAGGGGCACACAGCCATGGATGCTAAGACCGAACTGCTGCTTTATATTGCCAGCCGACGTCAACATTTGGCGGAGAAGGTTCTGCCCGCCTTGGAGCAAGGGACATGGGTCTTGCAAGATCGGTTTATTGATAGCTCGGTAGCCTACCAAGGTTACGGCCGGGGCTTGGCGGTTGACGATGTTGAATGGCTCAATCAGTTTGCGACAGATGGTCTCAAGCCGGATTTGACTCTCTATTTCGATATTGATGTCAAGGAAGGTCTGGCTCGCATTGCTCGAAATAAGGAGCGCGAAGTCAATCGTTTGGATCTGGAAGGTCTCGACCTGCATGAGCGCGTGCGTCAAGGCTATCTGGCTATTTTAGAAAAGGAACCAGAACGTGTCGTCAAGATAGATGCTAGTCAGCCACTGGAGCAAGTCGTGGCCGACAGTTTGGCAGTTATTAAAGAACGTTTTATCAAAGAAAAATGACAGTAGAAGAATTACGTCAGGCCCAGCCTCAGCTTACAGAAACTTTTCAGCAAATCTTAGAAGCAAGGCGGCTCAATCATGCTTATTTATTTTCGGGGAATTTTTCTAGTTTTACCATGGCTTTGACCTTGTCCCAGAGTCTCTTTTGTGAAAATCGTCAGGGAGTTTGGCCCTGCGGTATTTGCCGGTCTTGTCGCTTGATTGAGAGTGAGGACTTTTCGGATGTGACGATTGTGCGGCCGGTGAATGGCATTATTAAAACGGAGCGCATTCGTGAGCTGGTGAGAAGTTTTTCCCAGAGCGGTATGGAGGGCAACAAACAGGTCTTTATCATCTGTGATGCAGATAAGATGCATGTCAATGCCGCTAATTCCCTCCTCAAGGTCATCGAAGAGCCCCAGAGTGAGATTTACATCTTTCTTTTAACAGCCGATGAGCATCTGATGTTGTCCACCATCAAGAGCCGAACGCAGATTTTTCACTTTCGGAAGAATCAGGTCGCTCTCCAGCACCAGCTGGAAGAGGCTGGCTTAATCAAAAGTCAGGCTGAGTTGCTGGCTACATATAGCCAGACCCAGGAAGAGGCCGATCAGTTGGCTTCCAACAAGTCTTTCTTTGAGCTGGTCAGTGAGAGTCAGCGCTTTGTTAAGGCTGCCCTGACCAATGAGAATCAGGCTTATCTCCAAGTGGCCAAGCTGGCTAAACTGGCTGAGGACAAGGATAAACAGGAGCAGGCCTTTAAAATTTTGGAGGTCTTGCTGGCCAAGGAACTTGGAAGCGAGGCAGGTCGCAAGAAACTGGAAGATCTCTTAGAAGCAAAGAAGATGTGGCGAGCCAATGTGTCTTTTCAAAATGCTCTGGAATACATGATTTTAAAAGCCAGTGCCCAAGCAAGATAGGAGCAGAAAATGAATAAAAAAGAACTATTTGATGCCTTGGATGATTTTTCTCAGACGCTTTTAGTGACCCTTGCCGAGGTAGAGGCCATCAAGAAAAATCTCAAGAGTGTCGTCGAGGAAAATATCGTCCTCCAGCTAGAAAATGATAAGCTGAGAGAGCGACTAGGTGAGGTAGAGCAAGCAGCACCGGTTAAAATCAATAAAAATCGGGACAATCTCCGCAAACTGTACTACGATGGCTTTCATGTGTGCACAGATTTCTATGGTCAACGCCGAGAAAACGATGCGGAGTGCATGTTCTGCGACGAGTTGTTATTCAGGGAGTAGAGATGCAGATTCAAAAGAGTTTTAAGGGACAGTCGCCCTACGGCAAGCTGTATTTGGTGGCGACTCCTATTGGAAATATGGATGACATGAGCATTCGCATGGTCAATACCCTCAAGGAAGTGGATGTTATTGCGGCTGAAGATACCAGAAATACAGGTCTTCTACTCAAACACTTTGGGATTGAGACTCGACAGATCAGCTTTCATGAGCACAATGCTCAAGAAAAGATACCGATCTTGCTGGACTTGCTCAAATCAGGTCAAAATCTAGCCCAGGTATCCGATGCTGGCTTGCCTAGCATTTCGGATCCGGGTCATGATTTGGTCAAGGCGGCTATTGCTGAGGACATTGCTGTGGTGACGGTTCCGGGGCCCAGTGCTGGGATTTCCGCTCTTATTGCCAGTGGTTTAGCGCCTCAGCCTCATGTTTTTTATGGTTTCTTGCCTCGTAAGTCTAGGCAACAGAAGGAATTTTTCGAGAGTAAAAAATCTTATCCAGAGACACAGATCTTTTACGAATCTCCTCACAGGGTCAAGGCTACGCTGGAAAATATGCTGGAAGTCTATGGCGACCGCTCGGTGGTCTTGGTTCGCGAGCTCACCAAAATCTACGAAGAATACCAAAGAGGAAGGATTTCTGAGTTGATAGACTATCTAGCGGAAAACTCTCTTAAGGGCGAGTGCCTCCTGATTGTGGCTGGTGCAAGTCTAGAGAAGGAAGAAAAAGCGGATGCGGATCTCTTGGCTGAAATTGACAGCTTGGTCCAATCCGGTAGCAAGAAAAATCAGGCCATCAAGGAAGTAGCTAAAAAATACGGGCGCAATAAGAGTCAGCTCTATGCCCTTTATCATGAAGAAGACAGAAACTAGTCCTATTCGACTAGTTTTTTTGTTCAAAATCCTCCTTTTGTTCGGGAATTTCCCCAAAAGAAAAATATCTTTGAAAGAATTATAGAAATTTTCTGAACATTGTGATATGATAGACAAAATACATTTTTGGAGGTAGGATATGACGATTTACAATTTTTCTGCTGGACCGGCAGTATTGCCCAAGGAAGTCTTGAAAAAAGCTCAGGCTGAGTTTTTAGACTATGCCCAAAGTGGCATGAGCGTGATGGAGCTGTCCCACCGATCCAAAGAATTTGACGATATTATCAAAGAAGCTGAGAGCTTGCTGCGTGAGCTCATGGCTATTCCGGATAATTACCGCGTACTCTTCCTGCAGGGGGGAGCTTCTACCCAGTTTAGCATGATTCCCCTTAATCTAGTTCAAGGCGGCAAGGCCTACTACATAGTAGCCGGATCTTGGGGAAAGAAAGCTTACACTGAAGCTGTCAAGCTGGCTAAGACAGTGCCTTTTGAGCCTATTCTCTTGGCCTCGTCAGAGGACTTAAATTACACGGAAATTCCTTCTTTCGATGAAAAGGAGATTGATCCGCAGGCGGCTTATGTGCATCTGACTACCAATAATACTATCGAAGGAACGGCTATCTACGACCTGCCAGCGACCAATGGCGTGCCGATTGTGGCGGACATGTCTTCTAATATCCTTGCTGCTCAATACCGAGTAGAGGATTTCGGTTTGATTTATGCTGGGGCTCAGAAGAATATCGGACCTGCCGGTGTGACAGTGGTCATCATTCGTGAGGATTTGCTCAATGATGAGCCAGTTCTATCTAGCATGTTGGACTACCGCATTCAGGCGGACAATGACTCTCTCTACAATACACCGCCTACTTTCGCTATCTATATGGCCAAGCTGGTCTTTGACTGGGTCAAGGAGCTAGGCGGCGTAGCAGAAATGGAAAAGCGTAATCGTGAAAAATCTGGCCTTTTGTACGACTTCATTGAGCAGTCTGACTTTTACCGCAGTCCAGTCCGTTATAAGGAGCAACGCTCAGTAGCCAATATTCCCTTTGTGTCTCCTAGCCCAGAGCTGGATGCCAAATTTAACAAAGAGGCTGCAGCAGCAGGATTTAAGAATATCAAGGGGCACCGCAGCGTAGGCGGCATGAGAGCTAGTCTCTACAATGCCTTTCCGCTCCAAGGTGTCAAGGACTTGATTGTCTTTATGCAGAAATTTGAAGAAGAGAATTCTTAAGGGAGGGAATCTATGGTCTTTAGTGTCAAAACCTTTAACAACATCAATCAAATCGGACTTAAGGAGCTGGGCAATGCTTTTCAGATTGACGGAGATAAGTCGGACAATCCAGATGCTTATATCCTGCGCAGTCAAAATCTGCATGGACAGGATTTTCCAAGTAATCTAAAAGCTATTGCGCGAGCAGGCGCGGGAACCAATAATATTCCGGTCGAACAGGCAACAGCTCAGGGGATTGTAGTCTTCAATACGCCAGGAGCTAATGCCAACGCGGTGAAAGAAGCTGTCTTGGCTTCCGTCCTCCTGTCAGCGCGTGACTATATCGCAGCTAACAGCTGGGCTAATGGCCTTTCTGGTGATGATGTTCCCAAGCAAGTGGAAGCTGGTAAGAAGCAGTTTGCTGGGACAGAGATTGCAGAGAAGACTTTGGGAGTCATTGGGCTTGGAGCAATCGGTGGCCGCATTGCCAACGATGCCTATCGTCTAGGAATGAATGTCCTTGGTTATGACCCTTATGTATCCATTGAAACAGCTTGGAATATTTCTAGTCATGTCAAACGGGTAGCAGACATTAAGGAAATCTTTGAGAAGAGTGATTATATCACTATCCACGTGCCCCTGACTGAGGATACACGTGCTACTTTTGATCGGGCTGCTTTTGGTCTTATGCAAAAGGGAACAACCCTTGTCAACTTTGCCCGTGGCGAGCTGGTGGACAATGCTGCCCTTTTTGAAGCTTTGGAAACAGGTGTTATCAAGCGCTATATCACAGACTTTGGTGTAGAAGAGTTGCTCCGTCATCCACAGATTACTGTCTTTCCACATCTGGGTGGCTCGACAGAGGAAGCTGAGCTCAACTGTGCCATTATGGCTGGGAAAACCATTCGACGCTTCATGGAAACAGGCGAGATTATCAACTCAGTGAATTTCCCTAATGTCCGTCAAGCTCTCTCAGCGCCTTATCGGATTACCCTGATTAACAAAAATGTACCGAATATTGTAGCTCGGATTTCAACAGCGGTCAGTGATTTGAATATCAATATTGACAATATCATCAATCGTTCCAAGGGTGATTATGCTTATACTTTGCTGGATCTGGATGAGTCGGATGAAAGCAAGATTCAGGAGCTGGTTGATAAATTTGAGAAGAGCGACAATATTGTGCGCGTGCGTCTGATTAAAAAATAATCGAAAAATAGAGGTGTTTCTTTATGGAATGCGTCTGTGCCTGCCGATGAGCATTTCGCTTGTCGGCTTTTTCTAATGAGTCTCGGCTTGACAAGAAGGAGCTAGCTGGGCTATCATAGGGACGGAGGAAAAACAATGTTACAATTTATTGAATACCCAAAATGCTCTACCTGCCGTAAGGCCAAGGCTGAGCTTAATCAATTAGGAGTAGACTTTGAAGCGGTGGATATTGTCAAGGAAACGCCTAGCCAAGAGCAACTTTTGCAATGGATGACTCATTCAGATTTGGAGATTAAGTCTTTCTTTAATACTAGTGGTATCAAGTACCGAGAATTGGGGCTCAAGGATAAGGTGCCTCAGTTTTCTGCTGAGGAGGCAGCCGCACTTTTGGCGACAGACGGCATGCTGATTAAGCGACCACTGCTAGTCCAAGATGATCGGATTGTGCAAGTTGGCTATCGGACCGAATATAAGGAATTAAACCTTTAATCAAAGATGGGAAATTTCCTGTCTTTTTATATTTTCTTGAAACTATTAAATTTAGTTAATCCATAGAGGCGCAGTATTTGATATGATTTCTAAGAAAGTCCCAATCAAAATCCTATAAAAGTTCTTCTTTTTATGAGAAAATAGAGGAAAAGATTGGAGGGATGTTTATGGCAGAAATTTATCTAGCAGGCGGCTGTTTCTGGGGTTTGGAGGAATATTTTTCTCGGATTGAAGGCGTTGAGGAGACGACAGTAGGCTATGCCAATGGACAAGTAGAGTCCACCAACTACCAGCTCATTCACCAGACCGACCATGCGGAGACGGTGCACTTGATTTATGACGAAGAAAAAATCAGCCTGCGGGAAATTTTGCTCTACTATTTCCGAGTCATTGACCCCTTATCCATCAACAAACAGGGGAATGATATTGGCCGTCAGTATCGGACAGGTGTTTACTATGTCCGTGAGGAAGATCGCGCCACTATCGAGCAGGTTTTTGCTGAGCAGGAGGAGCAATTAGGGCAAAACTTGGCTGTAGAGCTAGAGCCCTTGCGCCATTATATCTTGGCCGAGGATTATCATCAGGATTATCTCAAGAAAAATCCGACGGGTTATTGCCATATCAATGTCAAGGATGCTGAGCAGCCTTTGGTCGATGCGGGCCATTATCCTAAGCCTAGCCAGCAGCAACTCAAAGCAGTGCTAAGTGAGGAGCAGTATCAGGTGACCCAGCAGAGCGCAACGGAGCGCCCCTTCCATAATGCTTACAATAGCACTTTTGAGGCAGGGATTTATGTTGATGTGACAACTGGCGAACCACTCTTTTTTGCGGCTGACAAGTTTGAGTCTGGCTGCGGCTGGCCGAGCTTTGCTCGTCCTATCGCTCGCGAGGTTATCAAGTATTATCAAGATTTGAGTCATGGCATGGAGCGAATCGAAGTGCGGAGTCGCTCAGGAAATGCCCATCTGGGTCATGTTTTTACCGACGGTCCGCAGGAATTAGGCGGCCTGCGCTACTGCATCAACTCAGCAGCTCTGCGCTTTATTCCTAAAGAGCAAATGGAAGAGGAAGGCTACGGCTACCTGCTATCCTATATGGACTAATACTCACTTTGGTCGCTTGTCAACCTTTTCAAAATCTAGCTAAACTAGACAGAAATAATCAGCCAATTTCCTCTTTTTTAACGCTCCAAGCATTTATATATGTAAATACCATAGAAAAGTGTATAATGGTTAGGAAAAGATAAATGTTATGGAAGGAATGTAAAATGGAGAAATTGGATATTACTACAATGTCTGATTATAAAAAGGTAGAAGCTGTTATTCAATTACTAATCGATGGAGTTTTGACCAGCTATCGTGTGGCGACAGATGCCAACATCAGCAAAATGAGCATCTTGACACTTGTCAAAGGTAGCAGCAAAATTAAAAATATTACTTATCAAACGGCTATTGCTCTGATTAATTGGTACGAAGAAAATCATGAAAAATACGGCATTACTATTCAATAAGTAGCCGATTTTACAGGGAAATATATATAACTAGAATTCTATGAGTGCTTGCTTGTGGGATTCTTTTACTGAAGGAAAGAATGGCCTTTCCATTATTGCAGGAAAGGCAAAAATTTCATATAATGGAAATAAGAAAAATGAGCGTAGGAATGTCTGCTGGTTGTAGCAGCCCGCTAAATTTTTTATAAGGAGAATTCAATGTCACAATTATCTGTTAATGCCATTCGCTTTTTAGGAATTGACGCGATTGAAAAGTCTAAGTCAGGCCACCCTGGTGTCGTGATGGGCGCTGCGCCGATGGCTTACGACCTATTTACCAAACAACTGCGTATCAATCCAGAAGAGCCAAATTGGATTAACCGCGATCGCTTCGTTCTGTCTGCAGGACACGGCTCTATGTTGCTTTATGCCTTGCTCCATCTGTCTGGCTTTAAAGATGTCAGCATGGAGGAAATCAAAAACTTCCGCCAATGGGGTTCTAAGACACCAGGTCACCCAGAGTTTGGTCATACAGCTGGAGTTGATGCGACGACTGGACCATTGGGACAAGGGATTTCTACAGCGACTGGTTTTGCTCAGGCAGAGCGTTTCTTGGCTGCCAAGTATAACCGTGAAGGCTATCCGATTTTCGACCATTACACTTATGTCATCTGTGGTGATGGCGATTTGATGGAGGGGGTTTCAGCTGAGGCGGCTTCTTACGCTGGCCTGCAAAAGCTAGACAAGCTGGTTGTTCTCTACGATTCAAATGATATCAACTTGGACGGGGAAACCAAGGATTCCTTTACAGAAAATGTTCGTGCCCGCTATGAAGCTTACGGCTGGCACACTGCCTTGGTAGAAGATGGAACGGATCTTGCTGCGATTGATGCAGCTATCAATGAAGCGAAAGCTTCCGGTAAGCCATCTTTGATTGAAGTTAAGACGGTTATCGGTTACGGTTCTCCAAACAAGCAAGGAACGAATGCAGTGCACGGTGCGCCTCTAGGAGCAGAAGAAGCAGAAGCTACTCGTAAAGCCTTGGGCTGGGACTATGCGCCATTTGAGATTCCTGAGGAAGTCTATGCTGACTACCGTACAAATGTAGCAGAGCGTGGTGCCGCAGCATACGATGCTTGGAAACAGCTAGTAGAGGAATACAAGCAAGCTCATCCAGAATTGGCGTCAGAAGTAGCGGCTATCATCGCTGGTCAGGATCCAGTAGAGATCAAGCCAGAAGATTTCCCAGTGCTTGAAAATGGCTTCTCTCAAGCGACCCGTAATTCTAGTCAGGATGCCCTCAATGCAGCAGCTAAGGTGCTTCCAACTTTCCTTGGCGGTTCTGCTGACTTGGCTCACTCTAATATGACCTACATCAAGGAAGACGGCTTGCAGGATGATGCCCACCGTCTCAACCGCAATATCCAATTTGGTGTGCGCGAGTTTGCTATGGGTACGATTCTTAACGGTATGGCGCTTCATGGTGGTCTTCGCGTCTACGGTGGTACCTTCTTCGTATTCTCAGACTATGTTAAGGCAGCTGTTCGTTTGTCTGCCCTGCAAGGCTTGCCAGTGACTTATGTCTTCACGCATGACTCAATTGCAGTTGGTGAAGATGGCCCAACGCACGAGCCGATTGAGCATTTGGCTGGTCTGCGTGCCATTCCAAACCTGACTGTTTTCCGCCCAGCAGATGCGCGTGAAACTCAGGCAGCTTGGTACCTGGCCCTTAAGAGCCAATCGACTCCGACTGCTCTGGTCTTGACCCGTCAAAATCTGACAGTTGAAGAAGGCACAGACTTTGACAAGGTAGCTAAAGGTGCTTATGTGGTCTATGAAACAGGAGCAGATTTCGATACCATTTTGCTGGCTTCTGGTTCTGAGGTTAATTTGGCTGTTGCAGCTGCTAAAGCATTGGCAGCAGAAGGCGCTAAAATCCGCGTGGTCAGCGTGCCATCAACAGAGCTTTTTGACGCTCAAGATGCAGCCTACAAAGAAGAAATTCTGCCAAATGCAGTTCGTCGCCGTGTAGCCATCGAGATGGCAGCTAGCCAGCCTTGGTACAAGTATGTTGGTCTTGACGGTGCAGTTATCGGAATTGACCAGTTCGGTGCATCTGCTCCAGCAAGCAAGATTCTGGAAGAATACGGCTTTACAATTGAGCACGTAGCAGAAGTTGTTAAAAATCTTAAATAAATGACATAGAGGCTGGGACAAAAGTCCTAGCCTCTCAATTGTCTTTGGATTGTCGAGCAAGACGCAGTGGTTGAGTGGGCTCTACTACGCTGATTTCATCAGCTTTTACAGCCCTACTCAACTGTGCGGAGGTGGGACGACGAAATCGAATTCTAACGAATGACCGATTTCTGTCCCACTCTCTTTTGGAAATCATTTTCCTGCCTTGTCAAAATTGCCAAAATCTGCTATAGTAATTAGTAGATGAATTCCAAAGGAGAAGAGAAATGAATCCAACAATGATGATTATTTTTTTTGTTGTACTAGTAGGAATGATGTATTTCCAAGTACGGACACAGAAAAAGCAAGCTGAAAAACGGATGGAAAGCCTTAATAAACTGCAAAAAGGCTATGAAGTCATTACCATTGGTGGCCTTTACGGAACTGTTGACGAAGTTGATTCAGAGCGTAAGACTGTTGTCTTGGACGTAGACGGTGTTTTCTTGACATTTGAATTGGCAGCCATTAAGACGGTTTTGCCATTGACAGAAGGCATCCCAGCTGCTACGGGAGTGGAAGGCGATATCGCTGTGTCTGATGAAGATACTGCAATTGAAGAATAGGATATAGGGCAGTCGAGAGGCTGTCTTTTTTATTTTAAGGACATTTTGTAAGCTCATCTTTTACAATATTATAGTTGCACAACACTAGCGAAACCTGCCTGCATATACTACTAACTATTTATCATCAGCTCTCCTGCCCACATTTAAAGGATTTATGATATAATGAAATGATAAAACTTTAAATAGGATAAAAAATATGTTTAGTTTTAAGAAAAAAGAAAAGCTCGATGAGGCCTTGCTTGTTCCCAAGCATATAGGGATTATCATGGATGGCAATGGTCGTTGGGCAAAAAAACGCATGCAGCCACGTGTCTTCGGTCATAAGGCAGGTATGGAAGCCTTGCAAGAGGTAACGATTGCAGCCAAGGAGATGGGCGTGCAGGTCTTGACAGTCTATGCCTTTTCAACGGAAAACTGGACGCGACCAGAAAAAGAAGTGTCCTTCATTATGAATCTGCCGGTTGAGTTTTATGACCGCTATGTGCCAGAATTACACAGAAACAATGTAAAAATTCAAATGATTGGCGACACGAAGCGACTTCCTAAAGCAACCTTTGAGGCCTTGGAGAAGGCTGAGGAGCTGACTCGCTTGAATACGGGGTTGATTTTGAATTTCGCCCTGAACTATGGCGGCCGAGCTGAAATCAATCAAGCGGTTCAGAAGCTTGCCCAAGATGTTTTAGAAGCGAAAGTCCAACCAGCGGATATTACAGAGGAAATGCTTGGAGCTTATCTCTACACCAGCAGTCTGCCTGCAAGCTTGCGAGATCCTGACTTGGTTATTCGTACGAGTGGCGAGCTGCGCCTTAGCAATTTCCTCCCTTGGCAGACAGCTTATAGCGAGTTGTACTTTACAGATATTCTTTGGCCGGATTTCGATGAGAAGGCTTTGAAGGATGCGGTTGTAGAGTATAATCGTCGTAATCGACGCTTTGGCGGTGTATAAAGGAGGGAGAAAAAGATGAGTTTAGATTTACAAAGACGTCTTCTTTTTGGAGGAATTGCTCTAGTTATTTTTATTCCTCTAGTGAAGATGGGAGGAATTCCCTTCCAGATCAGTGTAGGCCTTCTAGCTATGCTAGCAGTGAATGAATTGCTTAAGATGAAGGGGCTTCCGACAGCGACCTTAGAGGGCGGATTGGCTATGCTGGCAGCTTTTGTCTTGACCCTGCCACTTGAGAATTACTTGAAGTTTTTGCCCGTGGACGGCAATGTGATGGCTTATGGCTTGGTCGTTTTCGTCTTGCTAGGAGCGACTGTTTTAGGTTCCTCTTATAGTTTTGAAGATGCGGCTTATCCGATTGCTTCTAGTTTTTATGTTGGTCTAGGTTTTAATGCTTTGATCGATGCCCGTTTGGTGAATGTAGACAAGGTTTTGCTGGCCCTCTTTATCGTCTGGGCCACAGACAGTGGAGCCTATCTGGTCGGTACTCGCTACGGGCGTAGAAAATTATTGCCAAAGGTATCGCCAAATAAAACTATTGAAGGCAGTTTAGGAGGCATTATCTCAGCGGTGTTGGTTTCGGCGATTTTTATGTCTGTTCGTCCGCAAGTTGCCACTCCGTATAGCTTTGTGACCATGTTGCTCTTGACCGTTATCTTTAGTATTGCTGGCCAATTTGGCGACTTGGTAGAGAGCGCCATCAAGCGTCACTTCGGTGTCAAAGACTCAGGGAAGTTTATTCCGGGTCACGGCGGTGTTTTGGATCGCTTTGATAGCTTGCTTTTTGTCTTTCCACTGATGCACCTCTTTGGCCTGTTCTAAGGAGTTTGGTGGCCAAGCAACCTAAAGCCTTCTTGGCTTAATGAACAATCTTAAGAGAAAGATTACACTTATGCAGATTATTACATTTATTATTATTTTTGGGATCATCGTGGTGGTTCATGAGTTTGGACATTTCTACTTTGCCAAAAAATCAGGCATTCTAGTTCGTGAGTTTGCCATTGGGATGGGCCCGAAAATCTTTGCTCATATTGGCAAGGACGGAACAGCCTACACGATTCGGATTCTGCCGCTGGGAGGCTATGTTCGAATGGCAGGATGGGGCGAAGATACGACAGAGATTAAGACAGGAACGCCTGTCAGTCTGACTTTGAACCCTGAGGGAACTGTTGTTCGGATCAACCTTTCGGGAAAAAATATCGACCAGACAGCTCTCCCCATGAATGTCACAGATTTTGATTTTGAGGATAAACTTCAGATTACAGGAATCGTCATCGAAGAGACCAAAACCTATCCTGTCCACCATGATGCAACCATCGTTGAGGAAGATGGGACAGAAGTACGGATTGCCCCTCTGGATGTGCAGTATCAAAACGCTAGTATTTGGGGACGACTCATTACCAACTTTGCGGGTCCCATGAATAACTTTATCTTGAGTATTGTCGTCTACTCTCTCCTAGCCTTTATGCGAGGAGGAGCAGTGGACTACTATAGCAACCATGTTCAGGTCGTTCCTCAAGGAGTGGTGGCTAAGGCTGGTTTGAAAGACAATGACCAGATCGTTCAGATCAATGAATACAAGGTTTCCAACTGGGATGAGTTGACAGATTCTGTCCAGAAGGCCACCCGTGATCAAGGAAAAAATCCAGAAGTAACGATTACCTATGAACGAGACGGGAAGACTCAAAAAGTGACGGTCCAACCAGAAGAAGATGGTGGACGCTATTATATCGGTGTGACCAATGCTGTGAAGACGGGCTTCCTCGATAAGCTTCTGTCAGGTGTAACAGATACTTGGTACACAGCAACTCGTATCTTAACGGCCTTGAAGGATATTATCTTCCACTTTAGTTTGAACAAGTTGGGTGGTCCGGTTGCAATTTACAAAGCGAGTTCGCAAGCGGCGGAGCTTGGACTTCCAGCTATCCTGTCCTTGATGGCCATGTTGTCCATCAATATCGGAATCTTTAACTTGATCCCCATTCCGGCCTTGGATGGTGGAAAAATCTTGATCAATTTGATCGAGCTGGTTCGTCGGAAACCACTCAAGCAGGAGGTAGAGACCTACTTGACCCTTGCTGGAGTGGCGGTCATGGTTATCTTGATGATTGCCGTTACTTGGAACGATATTATGAAATTATTTTTGAAATAGAAAAGGAATGAATCTGAATGAAACAAAGTAAAATGCTTATTCCAACACTTCGCGAAATGCCAAGTGATGCGCAGGTCATCAGCCACGCTTTGATGCTCCGTGCGGGTTATGTTCGTCAAGTATCAGCAGGTGTCTATTCTTACTTGCCACTTGCTAACCGTGTTATCGAAAAAGCTAAGAAGATCATGCGCCAAGAATTTGACAAGATTGGTGCGGTTGAGATGTTGGCTCCAGCTCTTCTCAGTGCGGACCTTTGGCGCGAATCTGGCCGTTATGAAACTTACGGCGAAGACCTTTATAAACTAAAAAATCGTGAGAAGTCAGACTTTATCTTGGGTCCTACACACGAAGAGACCTTCACTTCCATTGTCCGTGACTCTGTTAAATCTTACAAGCAATTACCGCTCAACCTTTATCAAATCCAGCCTAAGTACCGTGATGAAAAACGTCCACGTAATGGACTTCTTCGTACCCGTGAATTTATCATGAAAGACGGCTATAGTTTCCATGCTAACTATGATAGTTTGGATGTAACTTATGATGAGTACAAATCTGCTTATGAGAAAATCTTCACTCGCAGCGAACTAGATTTCAAAGCCATTATCGGTGACGGTGGCGCTATGGGGGGTAAGGATAGTCAGGAATTTATGGCTATCACACCTGCTCGTACAGATCTTGACCGTTGGGTGGTTTTGGACAAGTCGGTTGCCTCATTTGATGAAATTCCTGCAGAAGTGCAAGAAGAAATCAAGGCAGAATTGCTCAAGTGGATGGTTTCTGGGGAAGATACCATTGCCTACTCAAGTGAGTCTAGCTATGCAGCCAACCTAGAAATGGCAACCAATGCTTACAAACCAAACAAAAAAGTAGTGACTGAAGCAGAGTTGGTGCGTGTGGAAACACCTGACTGCAAGACTATTGACGAGGTGGCAGCTTTCCTACAAGTTGATACAGAAGAAACAATCAAGACCTTGGTTTACATGGCTGATGAAAAGCCTGTCGTAGCCCTCCTTGTCGGCAATGACCAACTCAACGAAGTTAAGCTGAAAAACCATTTGGGTGCAGATTTCTTTGAAGTCGCTAGTGAAGAGGATGTTCGTCATCTCTTGGGCGCAGGCTTTGGTTCACTAGGACCAGTCAATCTGCCAGAAGATGTGACCATTATCGCAGACCGTAGAGTCCAAGACCTTTCTAACGCCGTAGCTGGAGCCAATGAAGATGGCTACCACTTGACTGGTGTTAATCCAGGCCGTGACTTTAGCCCAGAGTATGTGGATATCCGAGAAGTTCGTGAAGGTGAAATTTCGCCGGATGGCCAAGGCATCCTTAAGTTTGCTCGTGGTATTGAGATTGGACATATCTTTAAGCTGGGAACTCGCTACTCTGACAGCATGAATGCTAATGTATTGGACGAAAATGGCCGAGCAGTACCGATGATTATGGGTTGCTACGGTATCGGTGTTAGCCGTCTCCTCTCTGCTGTTATGGAGCAACACGCTCGTCTCTTTGTCAATAAAACTCCTAAGGGTGAATTCCGCTATGCTTGGGGCATCAACTTCCCGAAAGAGCTAGCACCATTTGATGTGCACCTGATTCCAGTCAATGTCAAGGACGAGGAAGCTCTGACTCTGACGGATCAAATCGAGGCTAACTTGCTAAACGCTGGTTATGAAGTTCTGGTGGATGATCGCAATGAGCGCGCTGGTGTTAAGTTTAGCGACAGCGATTTGATTGGTCTCCCAATCCGCGTGACAGTTGGTAAGAAAGCCGCGGAGGGAATCGTCGAAGTCAAGATTAAGGCTACGGGCGATACCATTGAAGTCCACGCTGATAATCTGCTGGAAACTCTGTCTATTTTGACAAAATAAAACAAGAGTCTAGGACAAAAGTCCTAGCCTCTCAATTGTCTTTGGATTGTCGAGCAAGACGCAGTGGTTGAGTGGGCTCTACTAGGCTGATTTCATCAGCTTTTACAGCCCTACTCAACTGTGCGGAGGTGGGACGACGAAATCGAAGTCTAACCAATTACCGATTTCTGTCCCACTCTCTTTCTTTTGCTTATTGGCCTTGAAAATGCTATAGTAGGGAAAATGGATTGGAGGATCGAAATATGGGATTATTCAGTGGTTTATTGGGCAATGCTTCTCAGAAAGATATTGAAAAAACAGAAAGAGAATTGGAGAATATTCTGACGCCAGCAGAAAATGTGGAGTTGGCTTTCAGTCTTATTCGTGACTTGATTGTCTTTACAGATAAGCGGTTGATCTTGGTGAATAAGCAGGGAGTGACAGGCAAGAAAACGGCTTATAAGTCTTATCCTTATCGCTCCATTTCTCGCTTTTCAGTGGAAACGGCTGGTCACTTTGACCTGGACGCTGAACTGAAAATCTGGGTTTCCAGTGCTGAGGAACCAGCCGAAAACCTAACTTTCCGAAGTGATAAAAGTGTCATTGCCATCCAAAAAGCGCTGGCAGAAGCAGTGTTAAGGTAAAACTCTAGGCTTTCTTGTAATATGAACAAAGAGCGGACAAGCTTGTCTGGCTCTTTTTCTATCGAAAAAAGTGCTGATTTATGGTAAAATAGGGTCACTACTGTATGAGGAAATATCATGTCAAACAAGTTTGAAATTTTAATGCATCAACTGGATATGCCACTGGAAATGAGAAATTCAGAGGCCTTTTTGAATGCAGAAATTGAGAAGGTTCTGGTCCACAAGGTCAGTCGGGTCTGGGAGTTTCATTTTTCTTTTGCGAATATTCTGCCCATTGAGATTTTTCGGGAATTGCAGAAGCGCCTAGCTCAAGAGTTTTCTAAGACGGGCAATCAGGCCATCTTTGAAATTCATTGTCAGGCTCCTCAGGTATCAGACGAGCTTTTACAGGCTTATTACCAGCTGGCCTTTGAGGAGGGGCCTTGTGCCAGCCATGGCTTCAAGAGCCTGTATCAGGATTTGCGGGTTCATTTGGATGGGGACAAGCTGCTGATTGAGGGGGCTTCGACCATTGATACGGAGCATTTTCGCAAGAATCACCTGCCCAACCTCAGTCGCCAGCTGGTTAAGTATGGCTTTCCTCATCTGACCTGTCAAGTTCAGCACAGCGATGAGCTGACCCAGCAACAAGCAGAGAATTTCCAAGCGGAGAATGACAAGATTGTCCAGGCGGCCAATGAAGAGGCGCTCAAAGCCATGGAATCCCTGCAACAGATGGCGCCACCGCCAGAAGAAAAACCGACTTATGATTTCCAAGCTCGCAAGGCTGCGGCTAAACCAAATCTGGACAAGGCAGAGATTACCCCGATGAACGAAGTTCAGACTGAGGAAAATCGTCTGGTCTTCGAGGGAATGGTCTTTGACTTGGAGCAGAAGGTCACTCGGACCGGCCGGGTCTTGCTCAATTTTAAGATGACAGACTATACTTCCAGCTTCTCCTTGCAGAAATGGATGAAAAACGAAGAAGAAGCCAAGAAGTTTGACATGATTAAGAAAGGCGCCTGGCTCCGCGTACGTGGAAATGTGGAGATGAACAATTTCACCCGCGATCTGACCATGAATGTGCAGGATGTGCAGGCCGTTACTCACTATGAGCGCAAGGATCTGATGCCTGAGGGGCAGAAGCGGGTTGAATTTCACGCTCATACCAATATGTCTACTATGGACGCTCTGCCTGAAGTTGAGGAAATCGTGGCAACGGCAGCCAAGTGGGGTCACAAGGCTGTCGCCATTACCGACCATGGCAATGTGCAGAGCTTTCCCCATGGCTACAAGGCTGCCAAGAAAGCTGGTATTCAGCTGATTTACGGTATGGAGGCCAATATTGTAGAAGACCGGGTGCCTATCGTCTACAATGAAGTGGACATGGAGCTGAGCGATGCGACCTATGTAGTCTTTGACGTCGAAACGACAGGGCTTTCAGCGGTCTACAATGACTTGATTCAGGTCGCAGCTAGCAAGATGCACAAGGGCAATATCATCGCTGAGTTTGATGAGTTTATCAATCCTGGGCATCCTCTGTCGGCCTTTACGACGGATCTGACCGGGATTACTGATGAGCATGTCCGCAATGCCAAACCGCTTGAGCAAGTTCTGAAAGAATTTCAGGAATTTTGCCAGGATAGTGTCCTCGTTGCCCATAATGCTACCTTTGACGTGGGCTTTATGAATGTCAATTATGAGCGTCATAATTTGCCGAAAATTACCCAGCCAGTTATTGACACGCTGGAATTTGCCCGCAATCTCTATCCAGAGTACAAGCGCCATGGTCTGGGGCCTTTGACCAAGCGTTTCCAGATTGCTCTGGAGCATCATCACATGGCCAACTATGACGCGGAAGCGACGGGCCGTCTCCTCTTTATCTTTATCAAGGATGTAGCTGAAAAGCATGGTGTGACCAATCTCAAGGATCTGAATACGGATCTGGTCGATGAGAATTCCTACAAGAAGGCTCGGGTCAAACATGCGACTATTTATGTGAAAAATCAGACGGGGCTCAAGAACATTTTCAAGTTAGTCAGTCTGTCCAATACCAAGTATTTTGAAGGTGTCCCTCGGATTCCACGGACCGTGCTGGATGCCCATCGTGAAGGCCTGATTCTGGGATCGGCCTGTTCAGAAGGCGAAGTTTATGATGCTGTTGTCTCTCAGGGGGTGGATGCGGCTGTCGAAGTAGCCAAGTATTATGACTTTATCGAGGTCATGCCTCCGGCTATCTATGAGCCCCTGATTGCCAAGGAACAAATCAAGGACCAGGAAGAACTGCAGACCATTATTCGCAATCTGATTGAGGTCGGAGATCGCTTGGGCAAGCCTATCCTTGCGACGGGGAACGTTCACTATATTGAGCCGGAAGAAGAAATCTACCGCGAGATTATCGTCCGCAGTCTGGGTCAGGGAGCCATGATTAACCGTACCATTGGTCACGGTGAAAATGCCCAGCCGGCTCCACTTCCTAAGGCTCACTTCCGAACCACCAATGAGATGCTGGACGAATTTGCCTTCCTGGGCGAGGACTTAGCTAAGAAGTTGGTCATCACCAATCCGAATCAGTTGGCGGAGACCTTTGAGCCGGTTGAGGTAGTCAAGGGCGACCTCTATACGCCTTTCATCGACAAAGCTGAGGAGACAGTTGCCGAGCTGACCTATCAAAAAGCCTTTGAGATTTATGGCAATCCGCTGCCGGATATCGTAGACTTGCGGATTGAAAAAGAGCTGACCTCCATCTTGGGGAATGGCTTTGCCGTGATTTATCTGGCTTCGCAGATGCTGGTACAACGCTCCAATGAGCGGGGCTATCTGGTAGGTTCACGGGGGTCTGTTGGATCCAGCTTTGTCGCGACCATGATTGGAATTACCGAGGTTAATCCCCTGTCGCCCCACTATGTCTGTGGCAAATGCCAATACAGCGAGTTCATCACGGATGGATCCTATGGTTCTGGCTTTGATATGCCGGATAAGGACTGTCCAGATTGCGGCCATAAGCTGAGCAAGAACGGTCAGGACATTCCATTTGAGACCTTCCTTGGATTTGACGGGGACAAGGTACCCGATATTGACTTAAACTTCTCTGGAGAAGATCAGCCCAGCGCCCATTTGGACGTGCGGGATATCTTTGGTACGGAGTATGCCTTTCGGGCTGGAACTGTTGGTACCGTTGCGGCTAAGACGGCCTATGGATTTGTCAAGGGCTATGAGCGCGACTACGGGAAGTTCTACCGGGACGCAGAAGTTGAGCGTCTGGCACAGGGAGCTGCTGGAGTCAAGCGGACGACTGGACAACACCCGGGCGGAATCGTTGTTATCCCTAACTACATGGATGTTTATGACTTTACACCGGTCCAATATCCAGCTGATGATGTGACGGCCGAGTGGCAGACCACCCACTTCAACTTCCACGATATTGATGAAAATGTCCTCAAGCTAGACGTTCTGGGACACGATGATCCGACCATGATTCGGAAGCTTCAGGACTTGTCTGGCATTGATCCTAATGACATTCCTATGGATGATGCTGGCGTCATGGCCCTCTTTTCTGGAACAGACATTCTGGGTGTGACTCAGGAGCAAATCGGCACGCCGACGGGTATGCTGGGAATTCCGGAGTTTGGGACCAACTTTGTACGGGGCATGGTTGATGAGACCCATCCGACAACTTTTGCCGAGCTCTTACAGCTATCTGGTCTCTCTCATGGTACGGACGTTTGGCTGGGCAATGCTCAGGACTTGATCAAGCAAGGGATTGCGGACCTGTCCACTGTTATCGGTTGTCGGGATGACATCATGGTTTACCTCATGCACAAGGGCTTGGATCCTAAGATGGCCTTTACCATTATGGAGCGCGTGCGGAAGGGCCTTTGGCTGAAAATTTCTGAAGAAGAGCGCAATGGCTACATCGCAGCCATGAAGGAAAACAATGTGCCAGAATGGTACATCGAGTCCTGTGGAAAAATCAAGTACATGTTCCCCAAGGCCCATGCGGCAGCCTATGTTATGATGGCCTTGCGAGTGGCCTACTTCAAGGTGCATCATCCGATTTATTACTACTGTGCTTATTTCTCTATCCGGGCTAAAGCATTTGATATCAAGACCATGAGTGGCGGACTTGATGCCGTCAAACGCCGGATGAATGAAATCGCTGAAAAGCGCAAGAACAACGAAGCCTCTAATGTAGAAATTGACCTTTATACGACTCTGGAAATCGTCAATGAAATGCTAGAGCGGGGCTTCAAATTCGGAAAGCTAGATCTCTATAAGAGCCACGCTACTGAGTTCCTCATCGAAGGAGATACTCTTATTCCACCATTCTCTGCTATGGACGGTCTGGGTGACAACGTTGCCCGCCAATTAGTTAGAGCGCGGGAAGAAGGTGAATTCCTTTCTAAGACGGAGCTCCGCAAGCGTGGCGGCCTCTCTAGCACCCTAGTCGAAAAAATGGACGACATGGGAATCCTGGGCAATATGCCCGAGGACAACCAGTTGAGTTTGTTTGATGAGTTTTTCTAAAATATAGAAAGAGGTTTTTATGAAATTGACCATTTCCGCTCAGGATAAGCCAGCGCAAAAAGTGTTTGATTACCAGCTGGAGTTTGATCCAGATACGATTTTGAAAATGACCGCTTTGATTTGTGGTACGGTGGCAGCGGTTAGCCTGCTGTCTCTGTTTAAAGAGAAATAAAAAAAGAAAAGGAGAAGCAGAATGGTTCTGCCAAATTTTAAAGAAAACTTAGAAAAATACGCTAAACTCTTGGTTGCCAATGGTATCAATGTGCAGCCGGGTCACACGGTAGCGCTCAATATTGATGTGGAGCAGCGTGAGTTGGCGCATTTGATCGTAAAAGAAGCCTATGCCTTGGGTGCGCATGAGGTTATCGTCCAGTGGACAGATGATGTGATAAACCGTGAGAAATTCCTCCACGCGCCGATGGAGCGTCTGGACAATGTGCCAGAATATAAGATTGCTGAGATGAACTATCTCTTGGAGAACAAGGCCAGCCGTCTTGGGGTTCGTTCTTCTGACCCAGGTGCCTTGAACGGTGTGGACGCGGACAAGCTTTCAGCTTCTGCCAAAGCTATGGGATTGGCTATGAAGCCAATGCGGATCGCAACCCAATCCAACAAGGTTAGCTGGACCGTCGCAGCTGCTGCTGGACTTGAGTGGGCCAAAAAAGTCTTTCCAAATGCTGCGAGCGACGAAGAAGCAGTTGATCTCCTTTGGGACCAAATTTTCAAAACCTGCCGTGTTTACGAAGAAGACCCCGTGAAGGCTTGGGAAGAACACGCTGCTATCCTTAAGAGCAAGGCAGAAATGCTTAATAAGGAGCAATTTTCAGCTCTTCATTACACAGCGCCAGGAACTGATTTGACACTTGGCTTGCCAAAGAACCACGTTTGGGAATCAGCCGGTGCTGTCAATGCGCAGGGAGAAGGATTCTTGCCAAATATGCCGACAGAAGAAGTCTTCACAGCGCCTGACTTCCGTAGGGCAGATGGTTATGTCACTTCTACAAAACCACTTAGCTATAATGGAAATATCATCGAAGGCATCAAGGTGACCTTCAAGGATGGCCAGATTGTGGACATTACTGCTGAGAAGGGAGACCAGGTTATGAAGGATCTTGTCTTTGAAAATGTGGGTGCGCGTGCCTTGGGTGAATGTGCCTTGGTACCAGATCCAAGTCCAATTTCACAGTCAGGCATTACCTTCTTCAACACCCTTTTTGATGAGAATGCTTCAAACCACTTGGCTATCGGTGCAGCCTATGCGACCAGCGTGGTTGGCGGAGCAGATATGAGCGAAGAAGAGCTTGAAGCTGCGGGACTTAACCGCTCAGATGTTCACGTGGACTTTATGATTGGCTCTAATCAAATGGATATCGATGGTATCCGCGAAGACAGTAGCCGTGTAGCAATCTTCCGCAATGGAGATTGGGCAATTTAAGATTTTAAGTTGTTTTGACGGGCACTTTTAATCTGGCAGCTCCCGCCTGCTTCTTGAGAAACTTTACTATAAACATAGAAAGAAGGATCCTATATGATTGGTAGTATGTTTGTCGGTTTTATTATTGGTCTCATGGCTGGGGCTATTACCAGCCGCGGGGAACGTATGGGTTGTATCGGAAAAATCCTCTTGGGCTGGTTTGGTTCATGGCTTGGGCAATTGCTTTTTGGTCACTGGGGACCGATGTTAGCGGACACAGCCATTCTTCCCTCAGTCTTGGGCGCTGTGATCCTCTTGGCTCTTTTCTGGGATCGAGGTACTTAGAATAGTGTAAAAGAAATACCTAGACGCGAAAACGTCTAGGTATTTTTGATTACAATATACGATCTGTTTATTCCAGTACCAACATGCCGTCTTTCACTGCAAATGGATCTTTTTCATTGATACGATCGTAAAACATAATGCCGTTGATGTGGTCAATTTCGTGTTGAACCACGATAGAATTGTAGCCTTTGAGTTTGATGCGGTGTTTTTGACCGTCCTTGTCAAAGTAATCCACGGTCACTCGTGCATGCCGAACCACGTAGCCTGGCACTTCTCGGTCAACCGACAGACAGCCTTCTCCATCAGCTAGAGCTGCATCTTGCACAGAGTGGGCCACAACTTTAGGATTGTACATGACCTGAGCCAGTGAGTAGGCTTCTTTAGGTGGATTTCCTTCTTCGTCCTCCAGATTTGGCACCAGCACAGCGATGATTCGCTTAGAAATATCCAGCTGGGGAGCTGCTAGACCGACTCCGCCACGGAGCCCCATTTTTTCAGCCATGACAGGATCTTGAGAATGTTTCAAAAACTGCATCATTTTCTCACCCAAAATGATTTCCTGATCAGATAAGGGAAAGCTGACTTCCTCAGCAACCGCACGCAAGGTAGGATTTCCCTCGCGAATAATATCGCTCATATCAATCAAATGAGCTGCCTTGGTTAATTTATCCATAACCGATTTTTTTTCAATAACAGACATGATTCTCTCCTTTTTCCTCCCTTCATCATAACACAAATCCCGCCAGAAATAAAGAAAGGGCTTGTTCTTTTATTAGGCGAGAAATTTTTCGAAAGAATGTACTCTTTAACGGCTGATTTTTTTAAGCAAAGATGATTGCGTCTTTTTCTAAAAAACTGTATGATAGAATGAGTGTGATTTTTAAAGGAAAATAGAATGAAAAAGTTTATGGAAAAAGTGAGTATTCTCTCACTTTCTTTAGTGTTGACGACCTCCTTTTCGATTTCCAGTGCCCAATCGGCTATGTTTGCTTTTTATAAAGACCTGCCAGAAAGCTGGATTGAATTGTTGGTTTCTCTCCCATCGGCTGGGATTATGCTCATGCTAATCTTAAATGGTCTGGTGGAGAAATATTTATCGGAACGAAAGATGATTGTGACGGGGCTCTTGATTTTCTCTCTTTGCGGCTTTGTTCCTCTCGTGAATAAGGCGTATTGGGTGATTTTTGCCTCGCGTCTGATCTTTGGTATGGGAGTTGGTTTGCTCAATGCCAAGGCCATTTCGATTATCAGCGAACGTTATGAGGGCAAGGAACGGATTCAGACCCTCGGTCTACGTGGATCGGCTGAAGTTGTCGGGACGGCTCTCTTGACACTTGGAGTGAGCCAGTTGCTTCGCTTTGGCTGGGAAATTTCTTTCTTGGTCTATGCTTCGGGTTTGATTGTTCTAGCCCTCTACCTGCTCTTTGTGCCTTATGGCAAGGAGGAGAAGCATCATGAAGCTCATCAGGAAGGCAAAGGCTTGACAGCTGCACAGTGGTTTTTGACAATTGGCCTAGCCCTAGTAGCAGCGGTGATTGTCTTGACGAATGTGGTTATCAACGTGCGCGTGCCTGGACTGGTTGAAAAGTCTGGTATGGGAAGTGTTCAGACAGCAGGTTTGATTCTTTCAACTATGCAGTTGATTGGTATTGCCGCAGGCTTGTCCTTTGCACCGCTTCTTCATTATTTCAAGGAAAATTTATTGACGGTTGCAGGAGTGGCCTTTGGCCTTACTTCCATCATGATTGGTTTAGTACCCAATCTCTTGCTCTTGAGTGTGGTTACCATCGCTTCTGGCTTTGTTTATAGTGTCAGTCTGACAGCGATTTTTCATATTCTTTCAGAGAGAATCCCTAGCAAATCCTTGAATCAAGCAACCTCGATTGTGATTTTAGGTTGTAGTGCTGGAGCTACCGCTACAACTTTCTTTTTGTCCTTGATTAGTCAATTTTCAAGCCAAGCTTCCTTTATTTTTGGCGTTTTGGGCAGTCTGATGGTTTTAATGGCAGTGCTGGCTTTCGGAATTCTCAAGAAAAAGTCTGCTTAGGAGAAGAATATGCGTCTGGATAAATTTTTAGTGGAAAGTGGACTTGGCTCGCGCAGTCAAGTCAAGCAACTATTGAAAAAAGGTCAAGTCTGGGTCAATGGGACAGCGGTCACGTCGGCCAAGACACAGATTGATGAGCGGTCGGATCAGATTGTGGTGGATGGTCAGCCCCTTGTTTATGAGAAATTTGTCTATTACCTCTTAAATAAACCTAAGGGTGTCATTTCTGCCACTGAAGATGACCGCCATAAAACGGTTTTAGATTTATTGGACGATACTGCCCGTCAAAAAGAAGTCTTTCCTGTGGGGCGGTTAGATGTAGACACGCATGGGCTTCTGCTTTTGACTAATAATGGTCAGCTATCGCATGCTATGCTGTCCCCCAAGCGCCATGTGGCTAAGGTTTATCAGGCCCAGGTTGCCGGTCTGATGGATCAGGCAGATGTTGAGCGTTTTGCTCAAGGAATCGAGCTTAAAGACTTCACTTGTCAGCCTGCCCAGCTCGAAATTATCGAAAGAAATGAAGGAGCACAGACCAGTCTGGTTCGTATCACGCTCTCAGAAGGTAAGTTTCATCAGGTGAAGCGGATGGTTCTAGCTTGTGGGAAGGAAGTCACCGACCTTCAGCGCTTGTCTATGGGGCCTCTGCAGCTAGATCCAAGTCTGGAACTGGGGCAATGGCGACGCTTGACAGAAGAAGAAATGCAGAGTTTGGAAATTTTTCAAGTTGAACTATAGAAAGCTAGGAAAGTGGAGCAATGTATTGCTTCACTTTTTTGCTTTATTTGACAGTTAAGCCTTGATATGATAAGATTTAGGTAACTATATCTAGAAAAAGTTTCAGAGGAAATTATGGCAATTGAAAAGACAGTCAGCGAGCTGGCCGAGATTTTAGGAGTCAGCCGTCAGGCAATCAATAATCGTGTCAAGGCTCTGCCGCCAGAAGATACAGAAAAAAATGAAAAAGGGGTCACAGTCGTGACCCGCAGTGGCCTGATTAAGCTAGAAGAAATTTATAAAAAGACCATTTTTGAAGATGAGCCAGTCAGCGAAGAAGTCAAACAGCGCGAGTTGATGGAAATCTTAGTGGATGAAAAAAATGCTGAGATTTTGCGCCTTTATGAGCAACTCAAGGCTAAAGATAACCAGCTGGCTAAGAAAGACGAACAACTCCGTGTCAAGGACGTGCAGATTGCTGAAAAAGATAAGCAGCTGGACCAGCAGCAGCAGTTGACAGCCAAGGCTATGAGCGAGCGGGAAACCCTTCTTTTGGAACTGGATGAAGCCAAGGAGAAGGTGCAAAAGCAGGAAAACAAAGGATTTTTCGCCCGTTTATTTGGTAAATAAGAAAGAAAATCTCAGTTGAAAAGCTGGGATTTATTTGTCAAAGAAGGGATGGAGCCAGGATGGCAATAACAGGAGCGGACTCACTGTAGCCACTGTAACTTGACTACCCTGTTTCGCCTAAATTTTTGAAAGAAGAATAAGATGAAACCAGAAAAACTTAGCTTTAAGCGCTTTTATCATAATTTAGACAAGATCCTAGTTCTCTTTTTCATGGTCTTTATGATGATGGAGTATGCTTGGATTCCCTTTAATTCCTACGCAGCAGAATACCTGCTCAAACAGACAGGCTATCTCTTTTTGTCTTACAACAATGCCTGGGCAGTCCTCAGCTCTAATTGGCTGGTCGGTCTAGGTTTTCTAGTCCTCGTTGTGGTCAATCTCTTTGTAGCCTATTTCCAGAGCGGCATGATTTTCATGGGGATTCGCAACCTTTTGGATAAAGAAAATCGACCAGTATTCGCTTTTCTTGGAAAAACATTCAGGGATAGTTTTGCTATTGTCAAGAAGGCTGGCCCAGGGAAGATGCTCTTTATCGTACTTTATATGGGCTTTCTTTTTCCTTTTTTGCGCCAAATTTTGAAAATCTACTATCTCAATAAAATTTTGGTTCCGGATTTTATTGTCACCTATTTGGCAAATAATATTGTGTTCGCTGTTTTCATGGGATTTCTTGTGGTCGGCATGCTTATGGTGGCAGTGCGACTAATGTTTGCCCTACCACAGCTCTTTTTTGAGCACGCAACAGTTCCTCAGGCAATTCGCTTTAGTCTGGTCAAGACTAAGAACCGCCTTTTCTTTTACACTAGGCATCTTTTTTGGATTATTATCAAAAGCTTTCTGCTTTATACTTTTCTCTCAGCTCCAGCTATACTAGGACAGCAGTACATGCACACTCAACCAAATGAGGTTGTCCTCTTTAGCGGTATTGCAGCTTTTGTTCTGATTAAGTTTGCCTACTATGCTATGTTGTCCTATTTCCTTCTCAAATTTGTCTCCTTCCTGACAGATCGTACCTTAAATGACTATCCACCGAAAAGAGGCCTATCTCTAATGCGTTGGTTTGTTCTGGCTATTGCTGGCTTAAGCTTTTCATTAGAAGGTTATGTCTATCTAAATTTCCCTTTGGAGAATGTTCCGATTACGATTTCCCATAGAGGGGTTTCGAGGGAAAATGGAATCCAAAATACCGTAGAAGCGCTGGAAAAAACAGCATTGCTCAAGCCTGACCTGGTAGAAATGGATGTGCAGGAAACTAAGGATGGGCAATTTGTCATGATGCATGATGCAAACCTGAAGCAGTTGGCAGGCCTTGATGCCCAAACTCAAGACTTAACCTTGGCTGAGTTGACTTCGCTAGAGATTTCAGAAAATGGCTATCGAGCTAAGATTTCTAGTTTTGACGATTACTTTACTCGAGCCAATCAACTCGGCCAGCGCCTTTTGATAGAAATCAAGACGAGCAAGAAAGACTCCAAGGACATGATGGAGCGATTCTTGAGCAAGTATGGTGCCAAAATCAAGGTTTATCAACACCAGATTCAGTCTTTGGACTACCAAGTCATCGATCAGGTTGTCAAATATGACTCCTCTATCCCCAGTTTCTTTATCCTGCCTTATAATACAATCTTTCCACGAACTAAGGCTTCTGGCTACACCATGGAGTATTCAACCTTGGATGAACATTTTGTCAATAAACTCTGGCAATCCGACAAACGTCTCTATGACTGGACCATTAATGATGAGGATAGCATCGTCAAATCCTTTCGCTTAGGAGTGGATGGGATGATTACAGATGATTTGGAGTTGGTTCAAAGTTCCATCAAGGAACTCAAGGATGATCCGGACTATACTACCCTTCTATTAAATAAGTCTTTAGACTTGCTAAGTTTTTCTTAGGATAGCAGTGGAACATGAACACGAGTAATAGAGTAGAGTCATTGCATGGCTACCATAATATTCAGAAAATTTAGTTTACTTTTTTCCTTTCTTGTGCTATAATCCTAAGTAAACCTAAAAAACAAAATTGGAGAATTCGTATGAAAAAAAGCAAAGTATTAGCTTTAGCTGGGGTTAGCCTTCTTTCAGTAGGCGTTTTAGCTGCTTGTTCTGGTTCATCAAAAGGAAACAGCGCAGCAAAAGCTTATAATTATGTCTATACTGCTGAACCAGAAACATTGGACTATGTGACGTCTGGTAAGGCTTCAACATCTGACCTCGTGACTAACGGTGTGGACGGTTTGTTGGAAAATGACCAATATGGTAATTTTGTACCGTCTATTGCAGAGTCTTGGACTGTTTCTAAAGATGGTTTGACTTATACCTATAAAATCCGTAAAGACGCTAAATGGTACACTTCAGAAGGTGAAGAATACGGGAATGTGACAGCTCAGGACTTTGTGACTGGCCTCAAGCATGCTGCTGATAAGAAATCTGAAGCCCTTTATCTTGTGCAACAATCTGTAAAAGGCTTGGATGACTACGTAAATGGTAAAACACCTGACTTCTCTACTGTTGGAGTTAAGGCAGTTGACGACCACACTCTCCAATATACTTTGAACCAACCTGAACCACAGTGGAATTCAAAGACAACTTCACAAGTTCTTTGGCCAGTTAATGCTGAATTCCTTAAGAAACAAGGGGACAAATTTGGTCAATCTACTGACCCATCTTCTATCCTTTACAATGGACCATTCTTGATGAAGTCTATCACTGCTAAGTCTGCTGTTGAGTATCAAAAGAATGAAAACTACTGGGATAAGGAAAATGTTCATGTCGATACTATCAAGTTGTCTTACTTTGATGGACAAGACCAAGATGCCCTTGCTCGTAACTTTAAAGATGGCGCCTACACAGTAGCTCGTCTCTACCCTACAAGCTCAAACTATGCTGGAGTAGAAAAAGACTTCAAGGATAATATCTTTTTCACACCGCCAAGTGCTGGTGTAGCTGTTATGGGTGTCAATATTGATCGTCAAAGTTACAACCATACAAGCAAAACAACAGATGCTCAGAAGTCTGCTACTAAGAAAGCGATTCTTAACAAAGACTTCCGTCAAGCCTTGAACTTTGCTATTGACCGCACATCATACTCAGCACAGATCAATGGTAAAGAGGGTGCTCCTTACGCTGTCCGTAATACTTATGTACCACCTTCATTTGTTCAAGTTGGCGATAAATCTTTTGGTGACGTTGTAGAAGAGAAAGTTGCTGCATTGGGTGACGAATGGAAAGGTGTTAAACTTGAGGACGGTCAAGATGGCCTCTTTAATGCTGAGAAAGCAAAAGCAGAGTTTGCCAAAGCAAAAGCAGCTCTACAAGCTGACGGAGTGGAATTCCCAATCCATCTGGATCTCCCAGTTGCTCAGACTTCTAAGCCAATGGTTAACCGCGCACAATCGCTTAAGCAATCTGTTGAAAAGACTTTGGGAACTGAGAATGTTGTTGTAGATATTCAACAAATGTCAGAAGATGATCTTTACAACATTACTTACTATGCACCAAATGCTGCTGGCGAAGACTGGGATATCTCAACAGCTGTTGGTTGGAACCCTGACTATCAAGATCCATCAACTTATTTGGATATTTTGAAAACTACATCAACTAAAACTACAAAGACTTACCTTGGTTTTGAGGGAGCAGACAATGTAGCCGCTAAGCAAGTTGGTTTAGATGAATTTGACCGCTTGGTAAATGAAGCTGGTAAGGAAACTTCAGATATTGTTACTCGCTACGAAAAATATGCAGCAGCTCAGGCTTGGTTGACAGACAACTCTCTTGTTGTTCCATTGATGGCAAATCCTGGTGCAGCACCATTTATCTCACGTATCGAGCCATTCTCAGGCGCTTATGCTCAAACTGGTAATAAGACAAGTTCTACTTACTTCAAACGTATTAAAGTGAAAGACGAAGTAGTAACGAAGAAAGACTACGAAGCAGCTCGTAAGAAATGGCTGAAAGAAAAAGAAGAGTCAAATGCGAAAGCACAAAAAGATCTCGAAAGTCATGTAGAATAAATCGTTCACTAGAACTTTCTCTAATAACGAGAGAAAGTTCTTTTGAAATTTAAAGGAAACGATAAATGAAGAAATACATTTTTATGCGTATTTTACGCTCAATTGTGTCGATTTTCTTGGTAACGACCTTGACCTATACCATTATTTATACAATGGTTCCGAGAAGATTGATTTTCAAACAAGACCCGAACTACAATAAGATAGCCACAACCGAAGATAAAAAGACAAACTATGAAAATACAGTCTATGAGCGGATGGGTTATATCGACTATTATGATACAAAAGAGTTACAGGAAAAAGCCAAGAAGGAAAATAAATCTGTAACTACTGAGGCAACCGATGAGAATAAAAAGATCTACGAAGCCTATGTTGAAAAACTTGGCAAAGGTTGGAAATTGTATCAATTCAAAGAAAGCAAAGAATTCTATGCTGTTCGTGAAGTTCCAGTTTACGAGCGTGTACTTGAGTTCTATGCTAATCTGATTCAGATTGATCATCCAAATGCGATTCAAGATGAGGAAAATCCAAATCTTAAGCGCTATATCCGTATCGAAAATGACCCGGCCATTGGTTGGTCAGTCGTAGGTTCTGGTACTCGTCATAAATATCTTCTATATTTTAATGGCCAATTCCCATTTGTTCACCAAAACTTTGTTAGTTTGAACCTAGGAAATTCTTATCCTACTTATGCGAATACGCCTGTATTGCAAGTTATTTCCCAAGGACAAGGTCAAACAAAATCATCAGAAGTTCAATTCCCAACAGGTAAGAAAACTTCTGCTGTAGATATTTACTCTCGTACCTACAAGACTCCAAGTAAGGCAGACTCGCAGGATATTGCTAAATATGGCAAGGGAGATGCTTACACTGCAACCAAGAATAACTATCAAAACCCATCGATGATTGTCAGCTCATCTATTATTGGTCTGATTGGTGTGGCGCTTTCTTATTTGATTGCTGTTCCGCTTGGTTCTTATATGGCTCGTTTGAAAAATACATGGTTTGATAGTATTTCAACAGGTGCCTTGACCTTTATGATGTCATTGCCAACCATCGCTCTTGTTTATATTGTTCGTTTGGCTGGTTCAGCTGTTGGACTTCCAGATTCCTTCCCAATTTTGGGAGCAGGCGACTGGCGTTCCTATGTTTTGCCATCTCTGATTTTGGGACTTTTGAGCGCACCTGTGACAGCTGTCTGGATCCGTCGTTATATGATTGACTTACAATCCCAAGACTTTGTCCGCTTTGCTCGTGCCAAAGGTCTTTCTGAGAAAGAAATTTCGAACAAGCACATTTTCAAGAATGCGATGGTACCGTTGGTGTCTAGTATTCCAGCTTCTATCGTTGGTGTTATTGCAGGTGCGACCCTGACAGAAACTGTCTTCGCTTTTCCTGGTATGGGTAAAATGCTGATTGATTCTGTTAAGGCATCAAATAACTCAATGGTGGTTGGTCTTGTATTCATTTTCACCTGTCTTTCAATTTTTGCCCTCTTAGTTGGTGATATCTTGATGACAATGCTTGACCCACGTATTAAATTAACATCTAAAGGAGGTAAATAATGGCTACAATTGATAAAAGTAAATTCCAATTTGTCAAACGTGACGATTTTGCCTCTGAAACGATTGATGCTCCAGCTTATTCATACTGGCGCTCCGTTATGCGTCAATTCTTGAAAAAGAAATCAACGACGATCATGTTAGGGATTCTGATTGCCATCGTTTTGATGAGTTTCATTTATCCAATGTTCTCGGATTTCGATTTCAATGATGTCAGCAAGGTAAATGACTTTAGTATGCGCTATATCAAACCAAATGCTGAACACTGGTTTGGTACAGACAGTAATGGTAAATCATTGTTTGACGGTGTTTGGTTTGGTGCTCGGAATTCTATTCTGATTTCGATTATCGCAACACTCATTAACCTGATTATCGGAATTATTATTGGTGCTATCTGGGGAATTTCCAAAGCGGTTGACCGCTTCATGATGGAAGTCTACAATGTCATTTCAAATATTCCAGCACTCTTGATTGTCATTGTCTTGACTTACTCTATCGGTGCTGGTTTCTGGAACTTGATCTTTGCCATGACCATCACTGGTTGGGTAGGGATTGCGTATACGATCCGTATTCAAATTATGCGCTACCGTGATTTGGAGTATAATCTGGCATCACGTACCTTGGGAACACCAACTCTTAAAATTATCGGTAAGAATATCATGCCCCAGTTGGTGTCAGTTATTGTGACCACAACTTCTCAAATGCTTCCAAACTTTATCTCTTATGAGGCCTTCCTGTCCTTCTTTGGACTTGGTCTTCCTGTAACAGTACCAAGTTTGGGACGCTTGATTTCCGACTATTCACAAAACGTAACAACCAACGCTTACCTTTTCTGGATTCCATTGACAACCCTGATCTTGGTATCCCTGTCCTTCTTCGTAGTTGGTCAAAACTTAGCTGATGCAAGTGATCCACGGACACATAGATAGGAGTAAATATGACAAAAAATAAAAATGTAATATTGACTGCTCGCGATATTGTCGTGGAATTTGACGTCCGTGACAGAGTATTGACCGCCATTCGCGGTGTTTCTCTTGACTTAGTTGAGGGTGAAGTTCTAGCTTTGGTTGGAGAGTCTGGCTCTGGTAAATCTGTTTTGACAAAAACATTTACTGGAATGTTGGAGGAAAATGGCCGTGTAGCTCAAGGAACGATTGATTACCGGGGAACTGATTTGACTGCCCTCAAGAGCAACAAGGACTGGGAACCCATTCGTGGTGCTAAAATTGCGACTATTTTTCAAGATCCGATGACTAGTCTAGATCCGATTAATACAATCGGAAGTCAAATTACCGAAGTTATCATCAAACACCAAGGAAAAACAAGTAAAGAAGCCAAAGAAATGGCAATCGACTACATGACTAAAGTTGGAATTCCAGACGCCGAAAAACGTTTTGAAGAGTATCCCTTCCAATATTCTGGTGGGATGCGTCAACGGATTGTTATCGCTATCGCCTTGGCTTGCCGTCCAGATATTCTGATCTGCGATGAGCCAACAACTGCCCTCGATGTGACGATTCAAGCCCAAATTATTGACTTGCTCAAGTCATTGCAGGCAGAATACCATTTTACGACTGTCTTTATCACCCACGACCTTGGTGTTGTAGCAAGTATTGCTGATAAAGTGGCGGTTATGTATGCTGGCGAGATCGTTGAATATGGAACAGTTGAAGAAATCTTCTACGATCCAAAACATCCATATACATGGAGCTTGCTGTCTAGCTTGCCGCAGTTAGCTGAAGCAAATGGTGAACTCTACTCGATTCCAGGTACACCACCGTCGCTATATACTAGCATTAAAGGGGATGCTTTTGCACTTCGTTCGGACTATGCAATGGCCATTGATTTCGAAGAAAAAGCTCCTGCCTTTCAGGTTTCCGATACGCACTGGGCTAAAACTTGGCTCTTGCACGAAGATGCGCCAAAGGTTGAGAAACCAGCCATTATCGAAAACCTTCATGATAAAATTCGTTCAAAAATGGGCTTCAATCACTTAGAAGCTTAGGAGGAAGGAAATGACTGAAAAATTAGTTGAAATTAAAGATTTAGAAATTTCCTTCGGCGAAGGAAGTAAGAAGTTTGTAGCTGTAAAAAATGCGAATTTCTTTATCAATAAAGGAGAAACTTTTTCCCTCGTAGGTGAATCTGGTTCTGGTAAAACAACCATCGGCCGTGCTATCATCGGCTTGAATGATACCAGTGCAGGTGACATCTTATACGAAGGCAAAAAAATTAACGGGAAGCAATCTAAAGCTGATGAAGCTGAATTGATTCGTAAGATTCAGATGATTTTCCAAGATCCAGCAGCCAGCTTGAATGAGCGTGCTACGGTTGACTATATCATTTCAGAAGGTCTTTATAACTACCATCTTTTTGAAAATGAAGAAGATCGTCAAGAAAAGGTTAAGAATATCATTCGTGAAGTCGGTCTCTTGGCTGAGCATTTGACACGCTATCCTCACGAGTTTTCTGGTGGTCAACGTCAGCGGATTGGGATTGCTCGTGCCTTGGTGATGGAGCCAGATTTCGTCATTGCGGATGAGCCAATCTCTGCCTTGGACGTATCTGTCCGTGCGCAAGTCTTGAATCTTTTGAAAAAATTCCAAAAAGAACTTGGCTTGACCTATCTCTTTATCGCCCACGATCTTTCTGTAGTTCGCTTTATTTCAGATCGAATCGCTGTTATTTATAAAGGGGTTATCGTTGAGGTGGCAGAGACAGAAGAGTTGTTTAACAACCCAATCCACCCTTATACGCAGTCCCTTTTGTCTGCTGTGCCGATTCCAGACCCGATTCTGGAACGTAAAAAGGTCTTAAAGGTTTACGATCCAGAGCAGCATGATTACTCAGTGGATCAACCTAGCATGGTTGAGATCCGTCCTGGTCACTATGTCTGGGCTAATCAGGCAGAAGTGGACCGTTATAAAAAAGAATATAAATAAAAAAGAAGCTGTAGAAACATGGAATTGAATGTTTCTCGGCTTTTTTTATTGTTCTTTCAGCAAATTTATGGAAACATACGCAATCGCTTGCACACTAGAAGTTCACCTTACTCTATATATTATTCCACTAAACATAGGAAAAAGTCCTAAAATAATTTTTATAAAAGCCTTTACAAAATTAAAAATAGTGGTATAATAGTATTATTCAATGCAAACGATTTCATCAAGGGGTGGTTTGTGAAAATATAAGGAGGTCTGGATGATGAAAGATTCATTCAAAAACATTTTTAGCTTTGAATTTTGGCAAAAATTCGGTAAAGCTTTGATGGTGGTTGTTGCGGTTATGCCCGCAGCAGGTTTGATGATCAGTATTGGTAAGTCAATTCCGATGATCAATCCTGAGCTAGGTTTTCTAGTGACTACTGGTGGCGTTTTAGAACAAATTGGTTGGGGGGTTATCGGTAACCTGCATATCCTCTTTGCTCTTGCTATTGGAGGTAGCTGGGCGAAAGAACGTGCTGGTGGCGCCTTTGCGGCAGGTTTATCCTTCATTTTGATTAACCGTATCACTGGGGTTATGTTTGGTGTATCAAGCGATATGCTGAAAGATTCTAAAGCAGTGGTTAGCACTTTCTTAGGAGGAAGCATCAAGGTTTCTGACTACTTTATCAGTGTTCTTGAGTCTCCTGCTTTGAATATGGGGGTTTTCGTCGGAATCATCGCAGGTTTTGTCGGAGCAACAGCTTATAACAAGTACTACAACTTCCGTAAATTGCCAGATGCTTTGTCATTCTTTAATGGTAAGCGTTTTGTACCATTCGTTGTTATCTTGCGTTCAGCAATCGTAGCAATTGTTTTGTCATTCGTATGGCCAGTTGTTCAATCAGGTATTAACAACTTTGGTGTTTGGATTGCAAATTCACAAGATACTGCACCAATCCTAGCACCATTCATCTATGGTACTTTAGAACGTCTCTTGCTTCCATTTGGTTTGCACCACATGTTGACTATCCCAATGAACTATACTCAACTTGGGGGAACTTATGAAGTATTGACTGGTGCTGCTAAAGGAACTCAAGTATTTGGACAAGATCCACTTTGGTTGGCTTGGGCAACTGACTTAGTTGGTACTAAGACAGCTGATCCTACTAAGTACCAATATTTGCTTGACACATTCCACCCAGCTCGCTTCAAAGTTGGACAAATGATCGGTTCATTTGGTATCCTTATGGGTGTTGCCGCAGCTATTTACCGCAATGTAGATGCTGACAAGAAACACAAATACAAAGGTATGATGATTGCGACTGCTTTGGCAACCTTCTTGACAGGGGTTACTGAACCAATCGAGTACATGTTCATGTTTGTTGCAACACCGCTGTATATCATCTATGCTTTTGTACAAGGTGCTGCATTTGCAATGGCTGATATCGTCAACCTTCGTGTACACTCATTCGGATCAATCGAATTCTTGACTCGTACTCCAATGGCAATCAATGCTGGTTTGGGTATGGATGTCATTAACTTTATCTGGGTTACAGTTCTCTTTGCAGTGATCATGTACTTCATTTCTAACTTCATGATCAAGAAATTCAACTATGCAACTCCAGGACGCAACGGTAACTATGAAACAGCAGAAGGTTCAGATGAAGCTTCTTCATCAGAATCTGGTAATGGTAAAGTTGCTGCAGCTTCTCAAGCCGTTAATGTTATCAATCTTCTAGGTGGTCGTGCTAATATCGTTGATGTAGATGCATGTATGACTCGTCTGCGTGTAACTGTCAAAGATGCTGAAAAAGTTGGAACAGCAGAGCAGTGGAAAGCTGAAGGCGCTATGGGCTTGGTTATGAAAGGCCAAGGCGTTCAAGCTATCTACGGACCAAAAGCTGACGTTCTTAAATCTGATATTCAAGACTTATTGGATTCAGGAGAAGTAATTCCTGAAACTCTACCAAGCCAAAAAGCTGAGTCTGCAGCTGCAGCAGTTAGCTACAAAGGTGTGACAGAAGCAATTGAAACCGTTGCTGATGGTGAAGTGGTCAAGTTGGAAGATGTGAAAGATCCAGTTTTCTCACAAAAAATGATGGGTGACGGATTTGCAGTTGAACCAGCAAATGGCAAGATCTATTCTCCAGTAGCTGGTAAAGTGACAAGCGTCTTCCCTACAAAACATGCTCTTGGTCTCTTGACTGAAGCTGGTCTTGAAGTGCTTGTTCATATCGGTCTTGATACTGTTAGCCTTGAAGGCAAACCATTTGAAGTACATGTAGCAGAAGGACAAACAGTCGCTGCAGGTGATCTTTTGGTAACAGCAGATTTGGCAGCTATTAAAGAAGCAGGTCGTGAAACAACCACTATCGTTGTCTTCACAAATGCTCCAGCAATCAAATCAGTAGCAGTTGAGAAATTCGGTAAAGTCGCTCCTAAGACAGTAGTGGCTAAAGTAGAATTGTAAGATAGAAAAGAGAAATTATGGCAAAATTCCTGACTTTAAATACTCATAGTTGGATGGAAGAAGAGCAAGAAAGCAAGCTAAATCAGCTAGCTGAGCGGATTCTCCAAGAAAAATATGATGTCATTTGCCTGCAGGAAGTCAATCAATTAGTGGAGTCTGAACAGGTTGTTCAGGCTCCCTTCTATTATGCGGTAGATGGCGCCATTCCGATTCACCAGGACCACTATGCCCTGCGTCTGGTTGAAAAGCTAGCTGAGGCAGGTCTGGACTATTACTGGTCTTGGGCTTATAATCATATTGGATTTGATATTTATAATGAAGGGGTTGCAATTCTTTCTAGAAAGCCCCTGAAGGCAAGAGAACTCTTGGTGTCTGATGTCAATGATCCAAGTGACTATCATACACGTAAAGTCTTGCTGGCAGAAACAGAGCTCGATGGTCAGCCTATCACGGTTGCTTCTTGTCACTTATCTTGGTGGGATAAAGGCTTCCAAGGAGAGTGGGCGAAATTTGAATCTGAGCTCTTGCAAGTTGAGACTCCTCTTGTCCTCATGGGAGATTTTAACAATCCAGTTGATTATGAAGGCTATCAACACATTATCCAAAGTCCACTTGCTCTCCAAGACAGTCATAAGGTGGCTGACCAAACGATTGGTACAGCGACGGTTGAAGGCGATATTGCTGGTTGGGCAGGAAACAAAGATGCTCTAAAAATTGATTATATTTTTACAAGTAAAGATTTCAATATTGAAAGATCTGCTGTTGTTTTTGATGGGCAACGTGGTCCAGTCGTTAGTGACCATTTTGGCTTGGAAGCACAAGTCCATTTCTAAGCTTGTCTGAACAATACAAATAAACTAAAAATCGCTTTAAATGTTTGTTTTGCTTAAACAGCATTTGAAGCGATTTTTTGCTTTTTAGAGGAAAAGTGCAAAGAAGTCTAGAACCAAGAAGTTCTGCTGGGTCAGATAGGATAATCTTTCCATTTCATGCCTCAGACGGAGGTTTTTTTGCTTAATTTTGTTACAATAGACATGTAAGGAAGGGAATAGCTATGTGGAAAGTTCAATTATTCATCTTTGTTGAAGCGATTCTATTATCAATGGCGCTGGTTACCATGCTGGCTGCCGATTTTTCGCGTGTTGTTCTCATCATGCTACTCTTTCTCTTGTTTTTATATTATTATTTCGGCAAGCAGAGAGGCAATTCGCTATTGGTTGCGACCATGATTGTCTTCTTTTTCATTGTCATGCTCAATCCTTTTGTTATTGCCGCTGTCCTTTTCGCCTTGATTTACGGCATGATTGTGGCCTATCCCTATCTTTACAAAGAAAATCAAGAGACCCATCTTTTCTTTGAAGATGCGACCGAAGTTCGGGCTGAAAAAAATCGTTGGTTGGGGGATTTGCAGCATTTCTCAAAGGATGACTGCCAGTTTCATGATATCAACCTTTTGAGAATGATGGGAAAGGACACCATTCACTTAGAAGATGTCATTGTGGTCAATCATGATAATGTCATCGTGATTCGTAAGGGCTTTGGGGATACCAAGATCGTCATTCCTTTGGATGTGGAAATTCAGCTTCAGATCAATACCCTATACGGAGACTTGAATTTTTTAAATCATCCGCCACGCAAGCTGCGCAATGAAACGATTTCTCTGACAACGCCTGACTATAAGCGAGCCAGCAAAACCGTAAAAATTGTTTTGGTCAGCTTTTTAGGAAATGTGGAGGTTGTTAGAAAGTGAAAAAAACAAGTTATTTGGTCATTTTTCTCTACACCTTCTTCGTTTTAGGGATTATCTTTCATTACATTTTTAATCTTTTTAATTTAGAATGGCAAAAGCTGCTGAATAATCTGGACTTGCTCCAGTCCTTTGCCTTTTTTGTTCTGGTTCTGGGCTTAGCGCTGACTATTTTCTTGGCCGCTGCTGCGCGCTTCCTTCAGCACCTGTCTCTTTCTCAAGTTCAGAAGAATTTAAAAGATATTTTAGAAGGCGGTGACATACAAGAAATCGGGCAGGTAGAACTGGACGATTCTCTCATCCGCTTAAAAGAAAAGTTGGACAGTCTAACCGAAAATTTGCAGAAATCTGAGAATCAGGCCTTGCAGGCGGAAGAGAAGATTATTGAAAAAGAACGCAGACGGATTGCTCGCGACTTGCATGATACTGTCAGTCAGGAGCTATTTGCTGCTAATATGATTCTCTCAGGTGTCGCTGGAAATGTGGAGCGTCTTGATAAAGATAATCTCCAGAAGCAGTTAAAGGGAATCGCAGACATTCTAGAGACAGCGCAAAAAGATTTGCGGATCTTGCTCTTACATTTACGGCCGACAGAATTGGAAAATCGGACCTTGGTAGAAGGCATGAATGTCTTAATCAAAGAATTGACAGATAAGTCGGACTTGACTGTCCAGTTTAAGCATGAGGTCATCGGTCTACCCAAGCAGATAGAGGAGCATATTTTTAGGATTATCCAAGAAATCATCAATAATACCTTGCGCCATGCTCAGGCCAGTCGTCTGGACATCTATCTCTATCAGACGCCAAATAGGCTCAAACTCAAGGTTTCTGATGACGGAATCGGTTTTGATCCAGCTAGCTTGGCTGACATGAGTTATGGTTTGAAAAATATTGAAGATCGAGTGCATGATATGGCTGGCACCTTGAAGATTCTGACGGCTCCCAAAAAAGGAGTTTCTATCGAAATCAGTGTTCCATTGTTAGAAGGGGAAAAGGATGAGAATATTACTAGTGGATGACCATCAAATGGTCAGATTGGGCTTGAAAAGCTTTTTTGAATTACAGGACGATATTGAAGAAGTAACAGAGGCTACCAATGGTAGAGAAGGTGTCGAAAAGGCTCTGGAAAGCCGTCCTGATGTGATTATGATGGATATTGTTATGCCAGAGATGAGTGGCATTGATGCTACCTTGGCTATCTTGAAAGAATGGCCAGAGGCAAAGATTTTGATTTTGACGTCCTATCTGGACAATGAAAAAATCTATCCTGTCTTGGATGCGGGTGCCCGTGGTTATATGCTGAAAACTTCTAGTGCGGATGAAATTCTCCACGCCGTCAGAAAGGTTGCAAAGGGTGAATTTGCCATTGAAACAGAAGTCAGTAAGAAGGTCGAATACCATCGGAATCATATAGAGCTTCACGAGGATTTGACAGCGCGGGAGCGGGATATTTTGGGGCTTTTAGCCAAAGGTTATGAAAACCAGAGGATTGCTGATGAGCTCTTTATTTCCTTGAAAACGGTCAAGACGCATGTGTCCAATATTTTGTCTAAGCTAGAAGTGAGCGATCGGACCCAGGCAGTCGTCTATGCTTTTCAGCATCACCTTGTTCCGCAAGACGACTTTTAATGATATAATAGAGAAGATTAAATTGAAAGAGGAAGATATGAAGGCAAAATTAAAATATAAGGCGAAAAAGATTAAGATTGTTTTCTTTGATATCGATGATACCTTGCGGGTCAAGGAAACGGGCTTCATCCCAGAATCGATCAAAGTTGTATTTAAGCAGCTGAGAGAAAAGGGAATTCTGACAGGAATTGCTTCTGGTCGTGGCATTTTTGGAGTTGTTCCAGAAATTCGTGCCTTGGATCCTGATTTTTTTGTTACCTTGAATGGGGCTTATGTTGAAAATAGAAAAGGCGAAGTCATTGCGAAAACGGTCATTCCGCAAGAATGCGTGGAATCCTATATTTCTTGGACCAAGGAAGTGGGCATTGAGTACGGTTTGGTAGGCAGTCATGAAGCGGCTTTGTCTGTTCGTAATCCTATGATTTCGTCAGCAATTGATATCATTTATCCAGATCTGGCTGTCAATCCTGATTTTTACCAAGATCATGAAATCTATCAAATGTGGACTTTTGAGGATATAGGCGACAGTTTGCAGTTGCCAGAGGATTTGGCCAACTCTCTCCGTATGGTGCGTTGGCATGAGTATTCATCGGATGTCGTACTGAAAGAAGGTTCAAAGGCAGCTGGCGTTGCCAAGGTCGTGGAGCACCTCGGTTTCAAACCAGAAAATGTTTTAGTTTTTGGCGACGGACTCAATGATTTAGAATTATTTGACTATGCAGGGCTCAGTATTGCTATGGGAGTTTCCGACGAAGAGCTACAGGAAAAAGCTGATTTCGTCACAAAAACGATCGAAGAAGACGGTATTTTTGATGCTTTGGAGCAATTGGGCATGGTGGAGAAAGAATTGACCTTCCCACAGCTTCATCTTGATGAGCTGGAAGGACCAGTGGCAAAGATCAAGACAAACCATGGTGAGTTGAAGATTCAACTCTTCCCAGAGCAAGCGCCCAAAACAGTTGCCAACTTTATTGCCTTATCTAAGGATGGCTACTATGACGGAGTGATTTTCCATCGAGTTATCAAAGATTTTATGATTCAGGGGGGCGATCCGACGGGTACTGGCATGGGCGGAGAGTCCATCTATGGTGAACGCTTTGAAGACGAGTTTTCACCTGAACTTTATAATATTCGTGGTGCTCTATCAATGGCGAATGCTGGACCAAATACCAATGGCAGTCAGTTCTTTATTGTCCAAAATAGCAGTCTTCCTTATTCAACCAAGGAATTGACTCGGGGAGGATGGCCAAAGCCAATCGCTGAAGTTTATGCTAGCCAGGGCGGGACACCGCATTTGGACCGTCGACATACTGTGTTTGGCCAGTTAGTGGATGAGGCTTCTTATGAAGTTCTGGACAAGATCGCAGCAGTTGAGACAGCTTCAATGGATAAACCGCTTGAGGATGTTGTTATTGAGACGATTGAGGTTATAGACTAATGAAAATCGGAGATAAGTTAAAGGGCAAGATTACAGGAATTCAGCCCTACGGTGCCTTTGTCGAACTAGAAAGCGGTCTGATCGGGCTCATTCATATTTCTGAGATTCGGACGGGTTATATTGACAATATTCACGATATTTTAAAAATCGGGGATCAGGTTCTCGTGCAGGTGGTGGATTATGACGAGTTTTCTGGTAAGGCCAGCTTATCGATGCGAACCTTGGAGGAGGAAAAACATCGTTTACCAAGACGGCATCGCTTTTCAAATGATCGTTGTAAAATTGGTTTTGCGCCCTTAGGTAAGCAATTGCCAATCTGGATAAGGGAAGCCAAAGCTTTTCTGAAAGAACAAAAAGAGTAAAAAATTCCTACCCAAACGGGTAGGAATTTTGTTAACTCTTTTCACTATTAAGCGTCAAATTCGTAGAGAGCGGTAGATAGGTAACGCTCACCATTATCAGGTGCTAGGGCAAGGACTTTTTTACCAGCTCCTAGTTTTTTAGCGACTTCAATGGCTGCAAAAATAGCCGCAGCAGATGAAATTCCGACTAGGAAACCTTCCTGACCACCAATATAGCGTCCCAATTCTAGCGCTTGCTCGGAAGTCACGCGGACAATACCATCATAGGCTGCTGTATCCAAGGTTTCTGGAATGAAGCCAGCTGAAAGTCCTTGGATTTTGTGAGGACCTGGTTTCTCACCAGAAAGGATAGCAGATTCGTCTGCTTCAACCGCATAGACTTGGATATTCGGATTCGCTTTTTTAAGAGCATGAGAGACACCAGAGATAGTCCCACCAGTTCCGACACCACCGACAAAAGCATCCAGTCCAGTTTCACCGAAAGCAGCGATAACTTCTTCTCCTGTTGTTCGTTCGTGAACTTCTGGATTAGCCGGATTATTAAACTGCAGTGGCAACCAGCCATTTCGCTCTTGGGCAATTTCTTCTGCCTTGGCGATAGCGCCTTTCATTCCTTCGCTACCCGGAGTCAACACTAGCTCTGCCCCATAGGCTTGAATAATCTTGCGGCGCTCCACACTCATGGTTTCTGGCATCACAATGACAACCTTGTAGCCTTTAGCTGCCCCAACCCATGAAAGGCCAATACCAGTATTTCCGCTGGTTGCTTCCACAATAGTGTCGCCAGGCTTGATAAGGCCATCGCGTTCAGCGGCCTCAATCATGCTGAGAGCAATCCGGTCCTTGACAGAAGAGCCAGGGTTGAAGGCTTCTAACTTGACGTAAACCTCAGCAGCTCCTTCAGGAACGATATTATTTAGTTTAACAATTGGCGTTCTTCCAACTAATTCTGTGATATTTTGATAAATGTTTGCCATTTTTCCTACCTCAATACTTTAATGAAACTAGTATAAGACGAAAGCGGCACTTTGTAAAATATAAAAAAGCTATGGCCACGATAAAAATTCTTTATCACTCAGCCTAGCTTTTTAAATTATTCAACTGTTAAGGGAATTTCAACCTTGCGCAAACCTTGATCATCAATTTGGATTTTGCCATTGAAAAATTCGACTAATTTCTGCTCTAGTGTTTCTTTTTCCTGCTTGTCGATATAAATGGTTGTGGCAACTAGATCTGTGAACTCTGTATCGAATTCGATCAGATCTTCAGCTTTCAAAAAGTTATCGAAGTTTTGATACTGGCTGTAAGACATTTTAAGGCGTAAGCCGGCTTGTTCCTTGATTTCGATCAAACCGATTTCTTTGATTGCCAAGGCGACGCTGCCTGCATAAGCCCGAATGAGTCCGCCAGCTCCTAGTTTAATCCCACCAAAATAGCGCGTGACCACAAAGCAGACATTGGTCAGTTGGTGATTTTCCATGACACCGAGCATGGGAACGCCCGCTGTACCGCTGGGCTCCCCGTCGTCACTGGTTCGTTTGATTTCACTTTTCTCTCCGACAATAAAAGCAGAGCAATTATGAGTGGCTTTATAGTGCTCTTTTTTGATGGCTGCAATAAAATCCCTGGCTTCCTCTTCTGAGTAAACGCGCTTGGCGTGGCAAATGAAGCGAGATTTTTTAATTTCTTCCTGGGCTTGACCGTCTTGTCTAATTGTTCTATATTCCATAGTTTTATTGTACACAAAAAAATGGATTTTTCCAAAAGTTTTACGAATAAAAAAGTATGTTAGAAATAAAAGATTGCCTAGGTAGGATATTTACAAAGGATCAGCTCAGCCCTGAGCTGCGCTTGCAGGCCCAGCAGATGCTCAGTATGCGAGAGGAAAGGAGGAAATTATTTTGCGGCTGCTGTGGTTCTCAAGTGGACAAGGAGAACTACCAGCTACCTGTCAATGCCTACTATTGTAGGGAATGTCTGATTTTGGGGCGAGTTCGGAGTGATCAAGAACTCTACTATTTTCCACAGGAAGCTTTTCCTAAAAATCAGGTACTCAAGTGGCAGGGACAATTAACGACCTTTCAAGAGAAAGTTTCTCAGGGACTGTTAGAGTCAGTTGCTCAAAAGCAGAATAGCCTAGTCCATGCAGTGACTGGGGCGGGCAAAACGGAAATGATTTATCAGGTGATTGCAGAAGTGATTGACCATGGAGGTGCCGTTTGTCTAGCCAGCCCTCGGATTGATGTCTGTTTGGAGCTTTATCGCCGGCTCCAGCTGGATTTTGCCTGTCCTATTTCACTTTTGCATGGTGAATCCGAGCCATATTTTCGCAGTCCCTTGGTCATTGCCACTACCCATCAGCTCCTCAAATTTTATCGAGCTTTTGATTTGTTGATTGTGGATGAAGTAGATGCTTTTCCTTATGTGGACAATCCTGTGCTCTACCATGCCGTGGAGCAGTCGGTCAAGGAGAAGGGAACGACAATTTTCTTAACTGCCACTTCGACGGATGAGCTGGATAAAAAAGTCCAAAAAGGAGAATTAAAACGCCTTAGTCTTCCTCGGCGCTTCCATGGCAATCCTTTGATTGTGCCCCAAAAAGTTTGGCTGGCAGATTTTCAAAAATATTTGGCGAAAAAGAAATTGCCGCCTAAATTGAAGAAATATATCGAGAGACAGAGAAAAACAGGCTTTCCCTTACTGATCTTTGCCTCGGAAATCAAAAGAGGTCAAGAATTTGCGCAAGTTTTGGAGGAGATATTTCCAGCGGAAAGAGTCGGATTTGTGGCTTCGACAACTGAAAATCGTCTAGAAATCGTTGAAGAGTTTCGCAAGCGAGAAATTACCATTTTGGTCACAACGACCATCTTAGAGCGTGGTGTGACCTTTCCCTGTGTAGATGTCTTTGTTCTGGAGGCCAACCATCGTCTCTTTAGCCGTAGCGCCTTGGTACAAATTTCTGGTCGAGTGGGACGTAGCATGGAGAGGCCGACGGGAGATTTATTCTTCTTTCACGACGGTACCACACGTTCAATCGAAAAAGCGATTCGTGAAATCAAACTGATGAACAAGGAGGCTGGCCTATGAAAAATTGCCTGTTATGCAGCCAAGTAGTCGAAGAAAATAGGACTTTTTCTTCCTTGATTTTATTGCAAAAAGAAGAAAATACAATTTGTAAGAATTGTCGAGCAGGATTTGAAGCGATTTCCTCTATCCATTGCCCACGTTGCTGGAAGGATGGGGAAGCGAAAGTCTGCTCGGACTGTCAAATATGGGAAGCGCAAGGCTATTTGGTGCAGCATCAGGCTTGCTTTCTTTATAATGATTTGATGAAGGACTTCTTCAGCAAATACAAATTTCAAGGGGATTATCTTCTGAGATTTGTGTTTGCAGAAGTTCTCAAAAAAGGCCTCAGAAACTTCAAAAAATATACTTTAGTTCCTATTCCGGTCAGTCCTGAAAAATACCAAAATCGAGGTTTTAATCAGGTAGAAGGCTTCTTGCAAGCAGCTGGCTTGCCTTACAAACAGTTGCTTGAAAAGCAGGATGCGATTGCCCAATCCAGTAAAAATCGTCAAGAACGATTAAACAGTCAGCAATGTTTTACATTGGTAAAAGATGTCCTTCTGCCAGAAAAAATTCTTCTGATAGATGATGTATATACGACTGGAAAAACATTGCAATTAGCTCGAGAATTATTGCTGGAAGCAGGTGTGAAAGAAGTTTTGACATTTTCACTCGCAAGATAAGAAAATATTTGCAAAAAAAGAATGAAAGCGTTATAATGATATTGTAAATAAAACATTTATGTTTAGAAAGAAGGTACTTATATGCTTAAATATAGTATCCGTGGTGAAAACCTAGAAGTAACTGATGCTCTCCGTGACTACGTAGTTTCTAAACTTGAGAAGATTGAGAAGTATTTCCAAGCGGAGCAAGAACTTGATGCACGGGTAAATTTGAAAGTGTACCGGGAGAAGACGGCGAAAGTCGAAGTAACGATTCCTCTTGGCTCTATTACCCTTCGGGCAGAAGATGTTTCGCAAGATATGTACGGATCTATCGACCTAGTTATCGATAAGATTGAACGTCAGATTCGTAAGAATAAGACAAAGATTGAAAAGAAAAATCGGAACAAGGTTGCAACTAGCCAGTTGTTCACTGATGCTCTAGTAGAAGAAGCTGATGCAGCATCTTCCAAAGTAGTACGTTCTAAGCATATTGATTTGAAACCAATGGATCTAGATGAAGCTATTTTGCAAATGGATTTGTTGGGACATGACTTCTTCATCTACACAGATGTTGAAGATAGTACAACGAATGTTATCTATCGTCGTGAAGATGGAGATATCGGTTTGTTAGAAGTAAAATAATGTAAAAGAGCCGTCCAATGGACGGCTTTTTGTTGTAGAGAAAGCTCTCGCTCATTCTACTTCAAAGAATGATTACGAATAAAGAAATTCTATTTTATTTTTATAGCTGTCCTATGGTATAATAAAGGGATAAATGTTAGGTGGTAGGTATGGCTAAATTAATTCCAGGTAAAATTCGAACGGAAGGAATTGCCCTCTGTGACAGCAAAAAGGTTGAAATTATTGAAGTCAAGGATTCCTTTTTATACACGCGCGTGGATCAGTACAATCTACGTTATAGTCTAGATGATGAGGCAGTTTTCTGCTCCTGTGATTTTTTTCAAAAGAAGAAGTACTGCGCCCATCTGGCTGCCTTGGAATATTTTTTGAAAAATGATCCAGCAGGTAAAGATCTGCTGGCGAAGATGACAGAAAAAGAGTCTTCTAGTCAGGAAGCCCAGAAATTGGTTTCTTTTGGTAGCCTTTTTTTGGATAAGATTTTGCTAGATAAATCCAGTCAGCAAGTCCGCTATGAGCTATCAGCGACTGGACGGGAAGATACTTACACAGGACAATTTTTATGGAGTCTGCGGATTAGCCGTCTGCCGGATGAGCGCTCTTATGTAGTGCGTGATATTTTGTCCTTTTTGAGAACCTTGAATAAGGGTGGGCATTATCAAATCGGTAAGAACTACTATGAGCCTATTCGCATGGAGAATTTTGATGAGGCCAGTCAAGATTTGCTAGAATTTTTACGAGGCTTGGTGATGGATTATAAGGGGCAGGACTCTTCGTTGGTCTTTCCCAATGCTGGACGGCACCTTTATTTTCCAGCTAGTCTTTTTGAGGAAGGCGTGACTCGCTTGATGAATCTCACTTCGTTTCGTTTGGAATATAGCTTTTATGATTATGCTGAGGTATTTTTCCAAGACTTGCATGAAGAAGCGGGAATTTATCAGTTTGAGGTGCAAGAACGGGAAAACTATTTTGAATTGCTGATATCAGAAAAGAATTATAAGCTGCTCTATGGGGGGCAATTTATCTTTCATAATCAGACCTTCCATCAGCTGACGACTGAGCAGACCAAATTAGTCAAGGCTTTACAGGAATTACCGATTGAGCAAGAGCGGGTCAAGCGCCTGCAGTTTGATGTGTCTGAGCAGTCCAAACTGGCAGTGAGTCTGCTTGAGTTTAAAAAAATTGGCCGTGTGACAGCACCTGAGCGACTGTTCATTCATGATTTTACCGTGGATTTCGATTTTAATTTGGAGGCTGACAAGCAAGTATTGCTGGATCTTGTCTTTGATTATGGTAGTCAGACTGTCACCAGTCGTGAAGAGCTGAGAAATCTACCTTTTGCCAGCAATTTTGAGCGGGAACAGCAAGTTTTTAAAGCAATGCTGGAGGCAGGTTTTGCAGATGATTTTATCAGTCAGCGTCCGCCTTTACGACCTGAAGAAATTTACCGTTTCTTCTCCGTCTTGATTCCACGCTTTAGAGCATTGGGCAATGTCTACTTGTCAGATGAGCTGCAGAGTCTATCACAAACAGCACCTCCAAAGGTTTCCATCAGTATGAATGGAGGACTCTTGGATATCGGCTTTGATTTTACTGGTATCGACCAGTCTGAGGTAGATGATGTTCTAGATTCGCTGATGAGTCAAAAGGATTACTTTATCAGCAAGACGGGTCAAGTTGTGATTTTTGATGAGAATAGTAAGCGAATCAGCCAGACCTTGCAACAATTGCGAAGCAAACATTCTAAAAATGGGGTTATCCAAACGCATAGCTTGGCTGCCTATCAACTCTCTGAATTGTTCAAAGATCAGGAAAGAGTTGACTTGTCGCAGGATTTTCGTCAGCTGGCTTATGATTTGACCCACCCTGAGGACTTTCCTTTGCCTAAGCTGAAAGTTCAGGCAGAGCTTCGAGATTATCAAGAAACGGGTGTAAAATGGCTATCCATGCTGAATAAATATGGATTTGGTGGTATTCTAGCCGATGACATGGGCTTGGGAAAGACCCTTCAGACCATTTCTTTCTTGACTGCTCATTTGACCAAGTCTAAGAAAGTTTTGATTTTGGCGCCGTCGAGTCTAATTTACAACTGGAGCGATGAGTTTGCCAAATTTGCTCCAGACCTAGATGTCGCTGTTGTGTATGGACTGAAAAATGTTCGAGATGCTGTGATTGCGGAAGACCATCAGATTACCATTACCAGTTATGCTTCCTTCAGACAAGATGTTGAAGAGTATAAAGGACTTCATTTTGACTATTTGGTATTGGACGAAGCGCAGGTCATGAAGAATGACCAGAGCAAGATTGCTCAATATCTGAGAGCATTTGAGGTGGAGCGGACTTATGCCTTGTCTGGCACGCCGATTGAAAATCATCTCGGCGAACTTTGGTCAATTTTTCAGATCGTCCTTCCGGGCTTATTACCGAGCAAGAAAGCTTTTTTGAAGATGCCGGCAGAAACGGTTGCGCGCTATATTAAACCCTTTGTCATGAGGCGTAAGAAAGAAGAAGTCTTGCAGGAGCTTCCTGATTTGATTGAGATTTCTTATCGTAATGAACTCGCAGACAGCCAGAAAACGATTTATCTAGCTCTGCTCAAGCAAATGCAGGAGCGAATTCTCCATGCAACAGAGGAGGAAATCAATCGTAGTAAAATCGAAATTTTGTCTGGTCTTATGCGACTCCGTCAAATCTGTGATACTCCCAAGCTTTTTATGGATGATTACGATGGGGAAAGCGGCAAGCTGGAAAGTTTACGTGAGCTGTTGGAGCAGATCCAAGACGGTGAACATCGTGTTCTGATATTTTCACAATTCCGTGGCATGCTGGATATTATCGAGCAAGAACTGAACCAGATGGGAATGGAGTCCTTCAAAATCACAGGCTCAACTCCAGCAAAAGAACGTCAGGAGATGACCAAAGCCTTTAATCAAGGAGAAAGATCAGCCTTCCTGATTTCTCTTAAAGCTGGTGGTGTCGGTCTCAATCTAACTGGTGCAAATACTGTTATTTTAGTGGATCTTTGGTGGAATCCTGCAGTAGAAGCCCAAGCTATTGGTCGGGCTCATCGCATCGGTCAGGAACGGAATGTAAAAGTTTATCGTATGATTACACGGGGGACTATTGAAGAAAAAATTCAGGAATTACAGGACACCAAACGAAATCTAGTTTCAACGATTCTAGATGGTGCAGAGTCTCGCTCTAGTCTTTCGATGGAAGAAATTCGAGAAATTCTTGGAATTTCATCTGAATCGCTTGAAAAATAGTTTGAATAGTTTATAATAATGAAGAGTTGAAAGGACATGCTATGACAAATACTAAATTTCCTATAATTGCTGATGACGAAATCATGTTGACAGAAATGCCACACATGAATTTGTACGATGAGTTGGATCTGATTAGCAACATTAAAGGGGACTATCAGGACCGTAATTATTTAGAATGGATGCCGATTGCTAAGCCAGAAAATCCTGCTCATGCTACTCCTAGTCAAACTGTAAGTAAAGCTAGAAAGAAGCAAGCTCCAGTTACGGACTTTAAAAAGCCGATTGATAAGAAAGATCCAGCTATTCGCTATGCTGAGCAAGCACGAGAGGAAGCTCGGGCTGATCTGAGGAAAAAACGTTCAGCTGCTTATTTGACGAGCAAGCTCCCAAATAAGGTTCGTAGTCGGAAGGTGGCACCTCCTTTTGAGGGAAATCCAGTTAAACCAACAGCCCCTTTCCAAAAGGAAAATCCAGGTGAGTTAACGAAGTTCAGTGATAAGCTAAAGCAAGATAGCTACATATTAGCAGATGTTCAGTCTCAACCTCTCATAGAAGTACCAACGAATCCAGAAAAAAAGAAAAAGAATAACTACGATTTTCTCAAAACCAGCCAAGTCTATAACAAGGGCAAGAAGCGAGAAAAACACAATAAGCATAAAAAAGCTCAGGAATTGGACATCACCAAGTTGAGTTCAGATGCCCAAGGACAATAAGGCTTCAGTTGTTTAAGATTTAAGGAGTAATCATGACGAAAACCTATCATTTTATCGGAATTAAGGGCTCAGGTATGAGCGCTTTGGCTTTGATGTTGCATCAGATGGGCCATAAGGTTCAGGGAAGCGATGTTGATAAATATTATTTCACTCAGCGTGGTCTGGAGCAGGCTGGGATTCCCATTTTGCCTTTCGATGAGAAAAATCTCCAGTCAGATTTTGAAATTATTGCCGGTAATGCCTTCCGTCCAGATAACAATGTGGAAATTGCCTATGCAGATGCCAATGGTATTAGCTACAAGCGCTACCATGAATTTTTGGGTAGCTTTATGCGTGACTTTGTCAGCTTAGGAGTAGCAGGTGCTCACGGGAAAACTTCGACAACGGGTATTCTTTCTCATGTTCTGTCTAATATCACAGATACTAGCTATCTAATTGGGGATGGTACAGGTCGCGGTTCTGCTAATGCCAAGTATTTTGTCTTTGAATCAGACGAGTACGAACGTCATTTTATGCCTTATCATCCGGAATATTCGATCATCACCAATATTGACTTCGATCATCCGGATTATTTCACAAGCTTGGAAGATGTCTTTAATGCTTTCAATGATTACGCCAAGCAGATTACAAAAGGACTCTTCGTTTATGGAGAAGACGAGCAACTACGCCGTATTACTTCAAATGCGCCGATTTACTACTATGGTTTCAAGGAAGAAGGCAACGACTTTGTTGCTCACGACCTCTTGCGTTCTACTAGTGGTTCAGGCTTTAAAGTTTCCTTCCGTGGGCAAGAGCTGGGTGAGTTCCAGATTCCAAGCTTTGGCCGTCACAACATTATGAATGCGACAGCGGTCATCGGTCTCCTCTATATTGCAGGTATTGACTTGAATCTAGTAAGGGAACATCTCAAGACCTTTAGTGGGGTTAAGCGCCGCTTTACAGAAAAGATTGTTAATGATACAGTCATTATTGATGACTTTGCCCATCATCCAACGGAAATTATTGCGACTCTGGATGCAGCTCGTCAGAAGTATCCAAGCAAGGAAATTGTGGCCATATTCCAGCCGCACACCTTCACTCGGACCATTGCTCTCTTGGACGAATTTGCGGAAGCCCTCAATCAAGCTGACTCAGTCTATCTAGCCCAGATTTACGGATCTGCGCGCGAGGTAGACAAAGGTGATGTTAAGGTCGAAGATTTGGCTGAAAAGATTGTGAAGCGTGCCAAGGTTATTGATGTGGACAATGTCTCTCCACTTCTTGACCACGATAATGCAGTTTATGTCTTTATGGGAGCTGGAGACATCCAGACCTATGAATATTCCTTTGAACGTCTCTTGTCTAATCTGACTAGCAACGTTCAGTAGGAGGCGCCTGGATGAAAGCACCAATTCGAATTAGACAAGCCGACTTGAGCGACTGGGAGGAAATTCTTGCAATTGAGCAGCTGAATTTTCCAGCAGCAGAAGCAGCCAGTGCAGAAGTTCTAAAAGAGCAGATTGCTGATACTTTTTTGCTAGCAGAGCTGCATGGTCAGCTGGCGGGCTATATTGTTGGACCAGCTATTCAGGCGCGATATTTGACAGATGACCTCTTTAGCAGGGTGGGTGCTAATTCTCCAGAAGGTGGATTCATTGCCGTCCAAAGTCTGTCTGTCCATCCTGATTTTCAGAGGCAGGGTGTCGGAACCTTGTTGCTTGCAGCTCTCAAGGAGACAGCTGTTCAGCAACATCGGCAGGGAATTACCCTACTCTGTCCTGATGAGCTAGTAGCCTATTATGAAATGAATGGCTTTATTCATGAAGGAATCACAGACTCGAGTCACGCTAGTGCTATCTGGTCAAATATGGTATGGAAAAATCCAAATTTTAAGGAGAAAGAATGATTATCCGTCAAGCTCAAATGGCTGATTTAGATACCATTTATGCTATCGAATTGGAAAATTTCAGTCCAGAAGAGGCTATTAGTCGTAAAATATTGGCAAAGCACATTGAAACGATTCCTTCAACTTTTTTGGTTGCAGAAAAAAATGGCAAGATTTTGGGCTATTTAGAAGGTCCTGTCCGACCAGAACGCTACTTAAAAGATATTTCCTTTACGGAGGACGTTGAAGATTATAGCTATTTGGCAGGCGGATTTATCTCTGTAACCAGTCTATCCATTTCTAAAGAAGCACAGGCGTTAGGTGTAGGAAAAGCCTTGTTGAACACTATGAAGGAAATTGCGATTGCAGATGAACGTCACGGTATCAATCTCACTTGTCATGATTATTTGGTAGCCTATTATGAGAAGCATGGCTTCGTCAATGAAGGACCTTCGTCCTCAACTTATGCAGATGAAGTATGGTTTGATATGGTTTGGGAAAATCCCCAGATATAACTTTCATAAATAATATAGTTTTAAAAGTCGGAGATGATTGCATTTATCTGACTTTTAAGATATAATGTTAGGGATTATGAAGAAGGAGATCAAGTTTTTGACTGAAAATTCACAGGATAACGAAAAGACGCTGAGTTTTAAAGAGAAAATTTTGAATGAGTTGGCAACAGCCAATGGTACCCAAAATCACTCAGTTCAGGAAGAAGCGCAGCCTCTTTTAGGTAAAGAAATGGAATTGGCGGAGAGCTTGGAATCTCTCGTTTCTGCTGTTGAAAAATCTCATGAGGTTCTAGAGAAGGATACTTCAGTAGAGGAAGAACCTAGTAAGGTCAAAGTAGAAGAGCCAATGGGACAAAGCGATCCTACGGTTCATACTCAGGCAGATGTGCTAGAAAATATAGTCCGTAATTCTACGATTTCGGAAGTCCCATCAAATGTTGGTGGTCCAGGACAAGCTGATGTTGCTAAGAAGGAAAGTATAGAATATGGAGAGGTTCAAACTTCTGTGGCTCATTCGGAAGCTTATCAAGAAAAGGTAGCGCCTGTTGCAGATGAGATAAAAGAAACAGTGTTACCTGATTCAAACACTACAGATGAAAGAGAAGCTAAAAATGATTTTTCTACTGCAGAACCAACGCTAAGCCGTAGAGATGTTGCTCATGGAAAAAAACGTTCACGTGCAGATCGTACCAATAGTAGTAAAAAGAAAAAACGTAAAAACGGCCTAGCCAATCGAATCGTGATGACAGTCTTGGTACTTTTCCTATTGGGCCTTGGTATTACTGGTTTTGTAGGATACAATTATGTCTCTTCCGCACTGAAACCAGTAGATGCTAAATCGACAGAATATGTGACAGTAGAGATTCCTGCCGGTTCTAGTACCAAACAAATCGGAGAGATTTTAGAAAAGAAGGGCCTGATTAAGAACGCTCAAGTCTTTAATCTTTATTCAAAAATCAGAAGTTATGGGAATTTCCAATCTGGTTACTATAATCTTCAAAAGAGTATGGATTTAGACACGATTGCTAAGCAATTACAAGAAGGTGGAACAGATACACCACAGCCTCCAGTTCTTGGCAAGATAACAATTCCTGAAGGATACACCTTGGAGCAAATTGCCGAAGCAACTACTGTCAATGCTGCAAAAACTGCGAACAAGAATACTAAAACACCATTCAGCAAGGAAGATTTTCTAAATAAAGCTCAAGATGAAGACTTTATTGCAAAAATGGCAGCTAAATATCCGCAGCTTCTAGCAACTTTGCCGAGCAAGGATAGTGGTGTTAAATATCGTCTTGAAGGTTATCTCTTCCCGGCTACTTATGATTATGGAAAAGAAACCACGATTGAAGAACTGATTGACCAAATGTTGGCTGCTATGAATACAAATCTATCGCAGTATTACTCAACAATTGAGTCTAAGAATCTGACAGTCAATGATGTTTTAACCCTCGCCTCTTTAGTTGAAAAAGAGGGATCAACTGATCAGGATCGCAAAGATATTGCGAGCGTCTTTTATAATCGTTTGAACCAAGCTATGCCACTTCAGAGCAATATTGCGCTTCTTTATGCTCAAGGAAAACTTGGTCAAAAGACAACTCTTAAAGAAGATGCTGAAATTGATACAAATCTTGACTCGCCTTATAATGTGTACAAGAAGCAAGGTTTGATGCCTGGTCCAGTAGATAGTCCAAGCCTGTCTGCTATCGAAGCTACCATTAATCCAAGTAAGACAGAGTACTTGTATTTTGTAGCAAATGTGGAAACAGGGGCTGTATATTTTGCAAATACTTACGAAGAACACGCTAAGAATGTGGAAGAACACGTTAATAGCAAATTAAACCAATCAGGTGAAAGTTCTAACTAAATTATGTGGTTTTCCACATAATTTTGTTTTATCAAAAAATAGAAAGAAGAGAGAAAATAAAGTAATGGCTGAAAAAACTTATCCTATGACCCTTGTAGAAAAGGAAAAATTAGAACAAGAATTAGAAGAATTGAAATTGGTTCGACGTCCAGAAGTAGTAGAACGCATTAAAATTGCTCGTTCTTACGGAGATTTATCAGAAAATAGTGAATATGAAGCAGCAAAGGACGAGCAGGCTTTCGTTGAAGGACAAATTTCAAGTCTGGAGACTAAAATTCGCTATGCTGTGATTGTTGATAGCGATTCAGTTGCTAAAGATGAAGTTGCCATCGGTAAAACAGTTACTATCCAAGAAGTCGGTGAGACTGAAGAAGAAGTATACATTATCGTTGGTTCAGCTGGTGCAGATGCTTTTGCGGGGAAAGTTTCAAATGAAAGTCCGATTGGTCAAGCATTGATTGGTAAGAAGACCGGTGATATTGCAACAGTAGAAACACCAGTTGGCAGTTATGATGTCAAAATCCTAAAAGTTGAAAAAACAGTCTAAGAAAGGTCGAGCACGCTCGGCTTTTTCTTTATCAATTTATGCTATAATATAGAACAAGCAAAGGAGATTGTATACTGATGGTTTTATCAAAAAAACGAGCACGCCATGTCATTGAGGAGATTATTGCCCTATTTCCTGATGCCAAACCGAGTTTAGATTTTAGAAATCACTTTGAGCTACTCGTGGCAGTCATGTTATCCGCTCAAACGACAGATGCTGCAGTTAATAAAGCTACCCCAAATCTATTTTTAGCTTACCCTACTCCAGAAGCTATGGCAGCAGCATCCGAGGCAGATATTGCCAAGCACATTTCGCGTTTAGGACTTTATCGAAATAAGGCCAAGTTTCTGAAAAAATGTGCCCAGCAACTCTTAGAGCAATTTGAGGGACAAGTGCCACAGACTCGTACGGAACTAGAAAGTCTGGCGGGTGTGGGGCGCAAAACAGCTAATGTGGTTATGAGCGTAGGTTTTGGCATTCCAGCATTTGCAGTTGATACCCATGTCGAACGCATTTGTAAACATCACAATATTGTCAAAAAGTCAGCAAGTCCTTTAGAAGTTGAAAAACGTGTTATGGACGTTCTCCCGCCTGAACGCTGGCTAGCTGCGCATCAGGCTATGATCTACTTTGGTCGGGCTATTTGCCATCCTAAAAATCCAGAGTGCGATCACTATCCTCAACTTTACAATTTTGATCATGTTTAAGATAGAGTCTTAAGATACAAATTTTTACTAGGCGATGAGCGCTTTAAGGGACGTAAAAGACTGTTGCGAGAGTTAGAGGAATATTTAATAGACTTTAGCAGCACGGTGATATAGTGGATAGGGGAGAGGTAAGAGGGAGATGTTACCTTTCCCTTTTAGTTATTGATTTATAGGTAGTTTTAGAGGGGTTTGGAAGAAAAGATGAAAAAAAGATAAAAAAA